>JBEKKD010000100.1:0-10998 GCA_050010895.1 Armatimonadota bacterium | reverse complement strand
GCGGCGGGCGCTGCGGTGATGGAAGTCCAGTGCCGTCCTTGAGCGAGCTGCGGTGACCCGCGCAAAATGAAGAACAGCCCCCGCTTTCGCGGGGGCTGTGTGTCTGGCTGCTGTGGTAGCTGCATGGCAGGAGACGCGCTCCTGCCCCACGGGCCGGCTCAGATCGCCGATTCCTCGGAGGGACCTTCCTCTTCGTCGTCGCCGCCGTCCGGGGGACTCACGTCGGCGAGGTCGCGGATGAGTTCCTCTTCCGGCCCGACCAAGTCATCCGGCTCGCCGAATGCGGAGCGGAGTAGATCGGCCTCGGCCCGGGTCGGGCTCACGTAGAGAGCGGACTCTCCCGGCGGGCCCTGAACGCGCAGGCCGCGATAGTTCACCATGCCGGTCCCGGCGGGAATCAGCCGGCCGATGATCACGTTTTCCTTGAGACCGACGAGGTTATCGACCTTGCCCTGGATGGCGGCTTCGGTCAGCACCCGCGTGGTCTTCTGGAACGAGGCCGCCGACAAGAAGCTATCGGTCGCCAGTGAGGCCTCGGTGATCCCGAGCAGCACCCATTCGCCGCTCGCCTCCGTGCCGCCGCGCTCGCGCATCCCGCGGTTGACGTCATCGAAGAAGAAGCGATCGTAGATCTTCCCGGGCAGCAAC
This sequence comes from Armatimonadota bacterium, assembly GCA_050010895.1. Classification (GTDB taxonomy): domain Bacteria; phylum Armatimonadota; class Hebobacteria; order Hebobacterales; family Hebobacteraceae; genus JBEKKD01. Next base: position 10,350 of record JBEKKD010000100.1, on the reverse strand, counting down.
TCGGTGCCGCCGGGCTCCAGCACTCGCCGCTTGCGCAGCATCTGGCGGACGATCACCTCGATGTGCTTGTCGTTGATGTCAACGCCCTGGGAGCGATACACCTTCTGAATCTCGCGGACCAGGTAGTCCTGCACGGCGCGCACGCCCTGCATCTGGAGCACCTTCTGCGGGTCCAGCGGGCCTTCGGTGAGCGCGTCGCCGGCGCGGATGGTGTCGCCTTCCTTCACCGGCAGCACGCCTCGATAGGGTACCAGGTGCCGGCGCTCGATCGTCACTCGCGTCAGCTTCGCTTCCAATACGTGGGCGAGCAGTTGCGGGGTCAGCTCCTGGCCGGCGGCCGCGATCAGCTCGCCTCCGCGCTTTCTCACATCCTCGGCCAGCACTTCACCGTGCAGCCGCTCGGGGTGCTCGGCGTCGACCGGCTGCTCGGAGTGGATAATCACCCACTTCACGCCCGGGGTTTCGACCCGGGCGACTATGCCGTCGACCTCGGAGACGATCGCCTGGCCCTTGGGGCGGCGGGCCTCGAACAGCTCCACGACGCGCAACAGACCTTTGACTTGCTCTTCCATCACCCGCACGAGCTGCTGGATCACGCGCCGCTGCTCGGTGTCGAGGGTCATGCGGGATTTAGCCTCGCCGACCTTCTTGGCCGCCCGCGCCCGCGAGCGAACCGGCTTGCCGGATGCCTTCGTGGAGGAGGCTTCCTCCCTCGGGCTGAGTCGGACGATGCCGGCCTTCACGTCACCCCAGAACTGCTTCAGGGTGTCCTTCTTCTTCTCTTTCACCTGGGCGACACCGGTCAGGTACTGACCGGCGACGCCGCCGGTGTGGAACGTTCTCATCGTCAACTGCGTGCCGGGCTCGCCGATGGACTGGGCGGCGATGATGCCCACCGCCTCGCCGGTCTCGGCGCGACGGCTGGTGGCGAAGTCACGCCCGTAGCAGTGGGCGCAGATGCCTTGCGACAGCTCGCAGACGAGAGGCGACCGAACCGTCACCTCGCCCCGCGCCAGGCCCCCCTTATCCCACAGCTCGGCGGCCCTCCGCCGCATCTTCGCCAGCGACGTCGCCTTCACCGGCTTGCCGGCCTCGACCATCACCTCGTTCGCATCGAACGGGTTGATGACGGTGACCGGGGCTGGCTCGCCCTCCTTGAGGCGCTTCACCTCGCGCTGGAGGCTCTCACACTCCTCGACGACGCGGAGGATCTTGGTGAGCGCCGGGGTCAGGTCTCTGGCTGCGAACCGCTCTTCACAGTCGCCGCAGATCTTCACCAACTCCAGCCCGCTGTGGCAGTCGGGGCAGGTGCTCTCCTCGAGCAGGAGCGTGCTGGGCACCATACTCGGGGCCGCGTGGGGAACGGGGACCTCTTCCCCGAACTGCTCGTCATCTGACTCGCCGGCATCCTCGGACTTGCCTTCAGCCTTCGCCTCGGGCTGGGGCGCGGCAGGAGGCGCCAACGCCTGAAGCAGGGATGAACGCGGCTCTTCAGCCTCGTCGCCGACGAGCGTTTGCATCTGGAGGTACTGGTCCACCACCGTCTCTTCGTCGATCTCACGGCCGCACTGGTGGCAGCGATAGAGGTTGCGAAGATCGCCGCCGCACTCGGGGCAGGGCTGATCGGTGTTGTCACTGATCTCGTGGCCGGACTTGACGATGATCTCGTCGGTCCGCGGATCGATCACGTCCTGGGGAACGACGCGGCCGTCGATCCGGCGCTCGAGGGCTTCGATCTCCTCCGAGCCGTCGCGGATCGCCGCCACCGTGATGCCGCTGGCAGTGCCGCAGTCGAGCTGGCGCACGATCACGTCCTGCGCCACGTCCACCAGCCGCCGGGTCAGATATCCCGCGTCGGCGGTGCGCAGCGCCGTGTCCGCCAGTCCCTTGCGGGCGCCGTGCGTGGACACGAAGTATTCCAGCACGTTCAGCCCTTCGTGGAAGTTGGACTTGATCGGCAGGTCTTCGATGAACCGGCCGAACGGGTCGATGTTGCTCAGGATCGCTTTCGAGACATCGTCGGCGGCCTGGTTCCAGAGCCGGCAGACGCTGTCCGATCGCTCGCCGGCGCTGATCAGGCCCTGCGCGTAGTTCTCGTTGACGCGGCGCACGGCATCTTCCGTGCGCTGGATAATCACCTCGCGGCGCGCCCGCGGCACGTCCATGTCCGTCATGCTGATGGTCACGCCGGCGATGGTGGCGTATTTGAATCCGAGTTCCTTCAGCTCATCCACGAGCTGGACGGTGCGCGCGGTTCCGTAATGCTTGTAGCACTCCCGGATCAGCCGGCCCAGCTCCTTGTCATCGACGACGCGGTCCAGGTATCGCAGCTTCGGGGGCAGCACTTCATTGAAGATGAGCCGCCCGACGGTGGTGCTGATCAACTGCCCGTCGAAGCGGACGCGGATATCGGCGTGCAGGTCGAGCTTGCCCATGTTGTAGGCGAGTTGCGCGTCCTGGGGATTCGAGAACTCCTTCGCGGCGCCGGTGGCGCCGCTGCGCTTCTGCGTCAGATAGTACGACCCGAGGATGATGTCGCGGGTGGGCGTCACCACGGGCTTGCCGTCGGCCGGCGAGAACAGATTCTCGGTGGAGAGCATGAGGATGCGCGCTTCCGCCTGCGCGGCCGTAGAGAGCGGCACGTGGGCCGCCATCTGGTCGCCGTCGAAGTCCGCGCCGAATGCATAGCAGACCAGCGGGTGGATCTGAATCGCCTTGCCGTCCACCAGCGTCGGCTCGAAGGCCTGGATGCCCAGCCGGTGCAGGGTGGGGGCGCGGTTGAGCATGATGGGGTGGTTTTTGATCACTTCCTCGAGCGCGTCCCAGACCTCGGGTCGCATTCGATCGACCATCTTCTTCGCCGTTTTCACGTTGGTGGTGAAGCCCCGCTCCACCAGCCGCTTCATGACGAAGGGCTTGAAGAGCTCGAGCGCCATCTCCTTGGGCAGGCCGCACTGGTGCAGCTTCAGGTGCGGGTTGACCACGATCACGGAGCGACCGGAGTAGTCCACGCGCTTGCCCAGCAGGTTCTTGCGGAAGCGCCCTTCCTTGCCCTTGAGCATGTCCGAGAGCGACTTCAGGGGCCGGTTGTTCGAGCCCGTGACGGGCCGGCTGCGCCGGCCGTTGTCGATGAGCGCGTCCACCGCTTCCTGCAGCAGGCGCTTCTCGTGGTTGATGATGGACTCGGGCGCATGCAGCGCCTTGATCTTCTTCAGCCGGTTATTGCGGTTGATGATGCGTCGATAGAGGTCGTTCAGGTCGGAAGTGGCGAACCGGCCGCCGTCGAGCTGCACCATCGGGCGCAGTTCGGGCGGAATCACCGGGATGACGTCCAGGACCATCCACTCCGGCCGGTTCTTCGACTTGCGGAAGGCCTCGGAGATCTCGAGGCGCTTGATGGAGCGCGCCCGCTTCGGGCCCGTGGTCTCCTTGATCTCCTGGCGCAGCTCGCGGCAGAGCTGTTCGAGGTCGATCTCCTTGAGCAGTTCCCAGACAGCGGCCGCGCCCAGGTCGGCGCTGAACAGGCGCTCGTAGTCCCGGCCGTGCTTGGCAACCAGCGCGTCCACCACCCGGTTCATGGAGCGGTGCTCGGATTCGGTGATGAGCTGCTGTTTCGTCAGCCCCGGGTCGGCATCGAGCTTGGCGCCGAGGAGCAGCCGCATGCCCTGCTCCATCTCGGTCTTGCGCTCTTCGGCAACGCGCTCTTCTTCTTTGACGCGCGCCTCGGCCCACTCGGCGATATCGCCGGCATCGACTTCCTCGTCGAGCTCGCCCGCCTTGAGCTTCGCCAGGCGATCGTCGCGCTCGGCCTTGATGACGGCGACCTGTTCGATCGCCTGCTGCCCCACCTTATCCTGCTGCTCGGCCACCACGCCCTTGATCAGGTCGATGCTCTTGAGCAGCAGCTCGTAATCCACATGGGTGACGATGTAGGAGGCGAAATAGATCACCTTCTCCAGGGGCCGCGGCGAGATGTTCAGCAGCAGGCTCATGGGGCTGGGCACGCCCTTGAGATACCAGATGTGGCTGACCGGCGCGGCCAGCTCGATGTGCCCCATCCGCTCCCGGCGCACCTTGGCGCGGGTCACTTCTACTCCGCAGCGGTCGCAGGTGATGCCGCGGAACTTGATCTTCCTATACTTGCCGCAGTGACACTCCCAATCCCGCGTGGGGCCGAAGATGCGCTCGCAGAAGAGCCCATCCGGCTCCGGCTTGAAGGTCCGGTAGTTGATCGTCTCCGGCTTCTTCACCTCGCCGTGAGACCAGCGCCGGATTTCCTCCTGAGACGCCAATCCCAGGCGAAGCTGATCGAATCTGCTCGTATCTACCACTTCGGCCTCCTGTTGGGCAGGGGCTGCCCCTGCCACCCCATCCACCACGACTCGACGGAGCACGGGCGATGCCATCCCGAGGGGGGCAGGCCCATGCGGCCTATGGACGTTCGCCCGATGAAGTCACAGTGGGCGGACGCCGTCAGAACGCTATGCCATCGTCTCCTCGGCGCCCTCGGCGTCGAGGCTCACCGGCTCGGCTTCTTTCGACTCGACGGTCAACTGAAGCCCGAGGCTCTGGAGCTCCTTGATCAGGATCTTGAACGACTCCGGGATGCCAGGCTCCATGATCGCTTCGCCCTTGACGATGGACTCGTAGGTCTTGACCCGGCCGAGCACGTCGTCGGACTTGATGGTGAGGATCTCCTGCAGCGTATGCGCGGCACCGTAGGCCTCCAGCGCCCACACTTCCATTTCGCCGAAGCGCTGGCCTCCGAACTGCGCCTTGCCGCCCAACGGCTGCTGGGTCACCAGCGAGTATGGGCCCGTGGACCGGGCGTGGATCTTGTCGTCCACGAGGTGCACGAGTTTCATGGTGTAGATCTGCCCGACCGTGATCGGCTGGTTGAATGGCTCGCTGGTGCGGCCGTCGTAGAGCCGGTACTTGCCGGTCAGAGGATCGAAACCGATGACCCTATCGACCCGCTCGCGGATCCTCTCCACCACGAACTTCGCTCGCGCCTCGGCCCCGCGTATCTCCTCCCAGTCCTCAGGCTTGATCGCCACCCATTCCGCCGCCCGCTCCAGGTTCGCGGGGTCGCCCTGCGCGAACCAGCGGGCGAGGCCGGCGAGCAGCGCGGCATAGTCGGCGTCCTCGCGGTACCAGGATGGAGTGACGTGGCCATTGCCCTCGGTGGAATCTCCCAGCCGCAGCTCCTTGGTCACGTACTTCAGCAGCGCCCGCTTTCGGAACCGCTCGGCCGCCACCTGGAAGTACTCCAGGATTTCCTTGTCGCTCGCGCCCTCGAAAATCGGGTTCTCGAAGGAGACGCCCAGCTCTTCCGCCACCAGCCCGAGGTGGGTTTCCAGAATCTGCCCGATGTTCATACGGGAGGGCACGCCGAGGGGATTCAGAATCACGTCGACGGGCGTTCCATCCGGCAGGTAGGGCATCTCTTCCGTCGGCAGAATCTTGGCCACCACGCCCTTGTTGCCGTGCCGGCCGGCGAGCTTGTCGCCCTCCATCACCTTGCGCTTCTGAGCGACGTAGACTCGCACCAACTGGTTGACGCCGGGGAGCAATTCGTCACCCGGCTCCCGCCGCAGCTCTCCACCGCAGCGGTCGCAGTAGTGGCGGTGCTGGTTCTTGCCGACCTGATACTCGGCGTCGCACTTCTGGCAGCGGTACTTCAGCCGCGAGAAGCGCTTCACGTCCACCACTCGCCCGCGCTCGCCGTGGGGCACGCGCAACGAGGTGTCGCGCATTTCCGCGGCCTTCTCGCCGAAAATCGCGCGCACCAGCTTCTCCTCGGAAGTGAGCTCCTCCTGGCCCTTGGGGGCCACCTTGCCGACGAGGATGTCCTCGGCCCGCACCGGGGCGCCGATGCGAATGACGCCGTCTTCGTCCAGGTCCTTCAGCGCCTCATCGCCCACGTTCGGGATGTCCCGAGTGATCTCTTCCGGCCCAACCTTGGTCTCCCGGGCCTCGATCTCATACTTCTCGACATGAATCGAGGTGAACACGTCGTCGCGCACCAGCCGCTCGCTGAGCACGATCGCGTCTTCGTAGTTATAGCCTTCCCACGGCATGAAGGCCACCAGCACGTTGCGGCCCAGCGCCAGCTCGCCCTCATCCGTGCAGGGCCCGTCGGCCAGCACCTGGCCGACAGTGACGAACTGGAGTCTCTTCACGATCGGATGCTGGTTGATGCACGTCCCCTGGTTGGATCCGACGAACTTGCGCAATCTATAGGCATCGACGTAGCCGTCGGCGCGAGTGACCTCGATCCGGTCGGCGACCACGGAGGTGACCATGCCGTCGGCGCGCGCCAGTACCACCGCGCCCGAGTCCTGTGCCGCCCGCCCTTCGACGCCGGTTTTCACCAGGGGCGCCTCGGCCTGCAGCAGCGGCACCGCCTGGCGCTGCATGTTCGAGCCCATCAATGCCCGGTTGGCGTCATCGTTCTCCAGGAACGGAATCAGGCAGGTAGCCACTGAGACGATCTGCTTCGGCGACAGGTCCATGAAGTCGATGTCCTTCGGCGGGACCTGCGGGTAGATCTCGCGGCGAAGAACACTGTCGGCATAGCGGACGATCGCCGCGTTCACGGTGATGCGGCCTTCGTCGTCCATGGGGGTCGAGGCCGGAGCGATCCGATACCCTTCCTCCTCGTCCGCCGTCAGATAGCGGATGTCGCTGGTCACGGCGCCGTTCTTCACCACCCGGTAGGGCGTCTCGATGAAGCCATACTCGTCCAGCCGGGCGTACACCGCCAGCGATCCGATGAGGCCGATGTTCGGGCCTTCAGGGGTCTCGATGGGGCAGATTCGCCCATAGTGGGAGTAGTGCACGTCACGCACTTCCAGCTTCGCGCTCTGGCGGCTCAGCCCGCCGGGGCCCAGCGCGCTCAATCTGCGCTTGTGAGTCAGCGCCGCCAGCGGGTTCTCCTGGCTCAGAAACTGACTCAACTGGCTGGAGCCGAAGAAGCTCTTGATGGCCGCGGAGATGGGCTTGGTGCTGATGATGGACTGCGGCGTCACCTGCTCCGGGTCGAGGCTGGTCATGCGCTCCCGGCAAATGCGCTCCATGCGCAGGAAGCCGATGCGAAACTGGTTCTGGAGCAGTTCGCCCACGCACCGCACCCGCTTGTTCATCAAGTGGTCGATCTCGTCCACGGTGGCATCCTCATCGCCTTCGCCGAGGCGGATGAGGTAGCGCAGGATGGCGATGATGTCTTCCTTGGTGAGCGTGCGCACGCTCTCCGGCAGGCTGAGCCCGAGCTTCCTGTTCAGCTTATATCGCCCCACCCGCGCCAGGTCGTACCGCCGGTTGTCGGCGAACAGCCCTGACAGCCTGTTGCGAGCGATTTCCGGGGTCACCGGGTCGCCGGGCCGCTCGCGCCTGTAGATATCGATCAGCGCCTCTTCTTCGGTGTGCGTGGGATCGCGGTCCATGGTCTGGTCGAGCAGCGGAGGCATGATCGCCAGCTTCAGATTCTTGGGCGCCAGCTCCACCACCCGCTGGGCGCCGTGCTGGTCGAGCCGCTGGCCCGCCTCCGCGATGACCTCGCCGCTGTCCTTGTCTATAACGCGGTCCCACACCCGCCGGCCCAGCAGCGTGTCCGTCGCCAGCTTCGCCAGCGTCTCGGCAACGCCGAAGAGGTGGACGATATCGGCATCGGTGCTGCAGCGCAGCTTCTCGCTGTTCGGGGTCATGTTGATGCCGTGGAGCGCCCGGAGCAGCGTCGTCACCGGGAACTTGTGCGCCTGGCCGATCTTCACGGTGACCTGCTCGTTGGCGTCGGACTCGATGTCCAGCCAGGCGCCTTCGCTGGGGATCACCTGGGCGCTGTAGAGGATGCGCCCGCTGAAATCGATGCTATCTCGGAAATAGACGCCGGGGGAGCGGGCGAGCTGGCTGACCACGCAGCGCTCGGCGCCGTTGATGACGAAGGTGCCGTTTTCGGTCATGATCGGGAGCTCGCCGAGGTACACCTCGGATTCCTTGATCTCTCCCGTGCGGCGGTTATGCAGCCACACGCGCGCCTTCAGCGGCGCCTCGAAGGTGGCGTCCCGATCCCGGCATTCATAGATGTCGTACTTCGGCTCCCCCAGGTAGTACTTCGGCTCATCGTCCTGGGGATCGCAGAACGAGAGGGCGAGATTGCCCGTGAAGTCCTCGATTGGCGAGAATGATCGGAATAGATCGTTCAGGCCTTGTTTGGTGAACCACTCATAGGAATTGAGTTGGATCTCGATCAGGTTCGGGATGTCTGCGACGATTGCGTCGTTATGCTGGGGCAGTCGTCCCTTGACTTTGATGACAGCCATACCATCTCCCGTTCGCAGTAATCGCATCGCTTACAGCCGCGGCCTGCGCAACTGCACCCCTGGCCCAAACCGCACACGCGCCAACGACCGGTCGTGACGCGGCATTGCGCGGTCGAACCGGCTTATGTCTATCGAGCAGAAAGAGGGTTCAGAAGGTGGCGCAGCGGCTTTTTCACTATCGCCGGCCGAGGCCGTAGTTCCCCCGTGTCATGGTCGGCAGGAATCTCTAGAGTACAAGAATCTGTACCCCCTGTCAACATGCGGGAAACAATTTCTGCGGGCATATCGCCCACATCCACAAAACATGAGCACCTATCCCCGGCAGCGGCGCGCCGGCAATGGGACCGGCGGCCCCACCGCCCACCTCTTGCCGCCGCCGCCCCTCCATGCTAGACTGCCAGTCAGACAATCCGATACCGGCGATGATGGGGAGGAGTACGCGGGTTTCGCCCCGCCAGAGACGAGCGCTCACCGGCTGAGAGGCGCTCCCGACGGCAGCCCGCCGAAGTTCGCCCCGGAGCCGCGCTGCTGAACTGTCAGTAAGCTGCGCCGAGTGGTCCCCGTTAGAGGACCGAGAGAGGGCCGCTGGTTCTGTGGCGGCCAACTTGGGTGGTACCGCGGAAGCCTCGGTTTTCGTCCCTGGTGACGAGCCGGGGCGTTTTCGTTGGGCAGGGGCGGGGCCGTTCCGTCCGTAGGGGCGACCCAACGGGTCGCCCAGCCAATGGTGCGTAGGGCAGGAGCGTGTCTCCTGCCCCCGATCAGGTAGGGATGGCAACATGACCAACACAGCCGAGGAAATCCTGAAGCTCGCCCACCGGGCGGAGGTGGAGATCGCTGCCGCGGCCTCTCTCCAGGACCTGGATGGCGTGCGCGTCGCCTATCTGGGCCGCGAGGGCAGAGTCACAGTGGCGCTGCGCGGCCTGGGACAGCTTCCCGCCGAGCAGCGGCCGGCCGCGGGCGCGGCCGCCAACCAGGCGCGAGCGCGCACGGAATCAGCGCTGGCCGAGCGCCACCGGCAACTCCAGGCAGAGGCCGAGGCACGCGCGGCTGCGGGCGAGTACCTCGACGTCACCCTCCCCGGCCGCTCGCCCGAGGTGGGCCATCGCCATCCCTTGATGATGACGTTGGAGCAGATCTGCGACGTTTTCATCGGTATGGGCTACGAAGTCGCTACCGGGCCCGAGGCCGAGTGGTACGATCTGAACTGGACGGCGCTGAACTACCCGCCCGACCACCCGGCGATGGACGAGCAGGACAGCTTCTACGTCACCGATCGCATCATGCTCCGCACTCACACCTCGCCGGGGCAGATTCGCGCCATGCGCGCCCGCCACGCCGAAGCGTGCCCGGTGCGCCATCTGGAGTGGCGCACGCCGCCAATGGATACGCTCTCTCACTGCCGCTGTACGCCCGCCCCGACCCGCGTGGTCATCCCCGGGCGAACCTACCGGCGGGAGAGTGTGACTCTCACCCATAACGACATTTTCTACCAATTGGAGTGCCTGCTGGTGGACGAGGGTATCACTTTCGCGGATCTGAAGGGCACGATGACGACCTTCGTACACGAGTACTTCGGGCCGGCGATCCCGGTGCGCTTCCGGCCGGACTTCTTCCCCTTCACCGAGCCCAGCGCCGACTTCTCCGTCGGCTGCGACCGCTGTATGGGAAGCGGGTGCCGCTTCTGCAAGGACAGCGGCTGGGTGGAGATAGGGGGATCGGGGCTGGTGCATCCGCACGTGCTGATTGCCGGCGGCTATGACCCGGAGAAGGTGAGCGGCTTCGCCTTCGGCTTCGGCATCGACCGTCTCGCCCAGCGCCGCTACAACATCGAGCACATCAGGACGCTGTACGAGAACGATATGCGGTTCCTGAAGCAGTTCTAGTGCGTTTCGCCGTAGGCGAAACGCACTAGTACCTACTTGCATAAATCAGCGTAAGATCGTTTGAGCGATACGGCATGAACGGTTTGCTTGCGCCATTCGAAGGGAGCAGCCTGCTCAGTGTGAGCTACGATGAACCGATCGATCGC
>JBEKKD010000099.1:0-11070 GCA_050010895.1 Armatimonadota bacterium | reverse complement strand
GTTTTGCGGCGGACTGCGTCATCGTAGCGCACCTCGAGGTCGGTGAGCGCTTCCTGGAACGGGCGCGGGTCGATTCGCAAGACCGTATCGCCGGCCTTGACGACGATGCCGTTCCCGCAGACCCACTGAATGCGGCCGGAGATCTCGGGCACCACAGGGGTCGAGTTCTTGGCGGCGATGACGCCGGTTTCATTGACTGTGATCAGCAGGTCCTGGCGTTTGGCGACGGTTCCGACGACCAACTGATCGCCCTGCGCCCGCTTCGCGGTCGGCTTTGCGGAACTCGACCCGGCATGGAGGCGGCTGAAGCTCGCGGCCCCCAGGCCGGCGACGATGAGAAGCAGGGCGAGGCCGCGCCGAATGCTCATCATTTCGCCCTCCCAGCCTTGGCCGGCTGGGCCGGCGGGCGCTCGAGCGCAACCCGATCGCTAACGCCGATGTTTCCCTTGACCTCGACCTGGAGGTCGTTGCGCGTCCCGACCGTTACCGGCACGGGCTCGAAGCCCTCCGCGCGGGCGCGGTAGACGACCGAGCGGCCGCCATCCTTGAACACGGCGCGGATGGGCACCATGGTGGCTTCTCGCACGCTACCGAGAACGATCTCGAGATCGACGGTCATGCCCGGACGGAGCCGAGTGGGATCGGCCTCGGAGAGAGCGACGAGGAGGCCGAAAACCTTCTTCCCAGGTGTTCCTCCCTGCCACACATTCGACTCCTGGGCCAGCTCTTCGACCACCGTGACTTTCCCCCGGTAGCGCCTCCCGCTGCCCCCGGACGCGGTCACGAAGGCGTCCTGCCCGGTGTGCACGCGGGAGATGTCCATCTCGCCGATCTGGCAGCGCACCTGCATCCTGGTGAAGTCATACACCCGGACTGGCGCCCCTCCCGATCCCACCTGGTCGCCCAGACGGTATGGGCGCCGCTCGGGGAAGTTGTCGGTATTGGTTTCGATGACGGCGAGGCCGTCGGCAGGGGAGATCACCGTGCACTGGTCGATCTTCTTATTGAAGTCGTCGAGCTTGCGCTGCGCCTCTTTCACGTGGATGCGGGCGTCTTCGATATTCTCCTGAGCGTTGGCCTTGGCCGTTGCAAGTGCGTGGACGGCGAGGTCATAGGCGGACTGCTGGTCCTGCACCTGTTCGCCGGTGACCTTATCCACGTCGGCCTGCTGCGCCATCACCTGCGCCAGGGCAAACTGCTGCGCCCTGTAGGCCTTCTCAGCATCCCGGAGCTTGGTTCCGGGGATGTAGTTCACTTTCGCCAGCCGCTGTGACCGCGCCAGCTCGCGTTCAGCTCGCGCGGTCTCCCCCTGGGTGTACTTGACCTGGGCAGCGATCGTCTCGCGCTGCGCCTGCGCCTTGTCCTGGGCGAGCTTCAGCGATTCCAGCGCCGCCTCGGAATCGCTCTCGGCTTGTGTGATGCCGGTCTGGCTATCCGATTCGGTGGTGCTGAGCGCCTCCTGAGCGTCGGTGAGCGCTTTCTGCTGCTCGTCGCGCTGGTCGGTGAGCGTCTTGGTGTCGAGCCCGTAGACGACGTCGCCTGCTTTGATCTGTGAGTTGTCGTCACAGATCTGGATAAGACTGCCCTCGATCTCGGTGCGCACCGGAGTTTCCTGCGCCGACTCGAGCGCGCCGGTGATGGGGAGGGTGACCACGAGCGAGCCGCGCGTCACCTCGCCGGTGGGCACCCCGCTCTTGGCTTCCGTCCGCCTCGAGCCGGCGATCAGGAACCGCCAGCCAGCGGCGATGGCGGCCAGCACCAGAACCAGATAGAGGGCGCGCCTCACTGCTCGTCCTCGCCTTCTTCAGCTCGCATCTGCGCCAGCACCTCGCGGGCGTCGAGAGGCTGGTCGATGCGCTTATCGCTTGCCAGTCTGCCGTCCATCATTCGCATCACGCGCCGGGCGTGCAGGGCGACCTGCTCCTCATGCGTGACCATGACGATGGTAATCCCCTCCCGGTTCAGGTCTTGGAACAGCGCCAGCACATCTTGGCCGCGGCGCGAGTCCAGGTTCCCGGTGGGCTCGTCGGCGAGGATGATGGCGGGCTCGTTGATGAGCGCCCGCGCGATGGCGACCCGCTGCTGCTCGCCACCGGAGAGCTGGGTGGGCCGGTGATCCTCACGCCCCGCCAGGCCCACTCGCGCCAACTTCTCCCGGGCCCGCTCCGGCGCGTTCTCGAGCCCGCTGTAGACCGTCGGAAGCAGCACATTATCCAGGGCGGACATGCCTGGGAGCAGGTTGTAGGCCTGGAAGACGAAGCCGATGCGGCGCAGCCGGAGGGTCGAGCGCTGGGCGTCGGTGAGCTTGCCGACCTCTTCCCCTGCCAGAAGGTAGCGCCCGGTGGTCGGTTTTTCCACGCAGCCGAGGACGTTCAGAAGGGTGGTCTTGCCGGAACCGGAGCGGCCCATGATGGCCACCAGATCGCCCTCGTCGATCTCGAAATCCATTCCCCGCAGGGCGTGAACCTCGATGGTTCCGGTGTAGTAGGTCTTCGTCAGGCTCTGTGCATCCACCAAACTCATCGGTTCTTCCCCTCGGCTTCGCTCGGGGCAGGCCCCGTCGGCTTCGCGGGATAGCGCGTCGGGTCCGACAACGCTACCACCTCGCCCTCGGAGAGCCCACTGCGTATCTCGATAGCGGCGTCATTGCGTTCGCCCGTACTGACTTCTCGGGCGACGAAGCCATCGTCCTTCTTCACGTACACCAAGCTCTTGCCCGAGCGCTCGAACACGGCATCCAGCGGAACCGAGAGCACGTTCGGCAGGCGCTTGACGACGATCCTCGTTTTCGCGTTCAGTCCCGGTTTCAGGGATCCGCCAGGGGTCTGCTTCACCTTCACCACCACGTCGAAGACGCGCTCGTTGGCTTCGGCGGTTGGATCTTCCCATATCCAGACTTCACGGGCGACCGTCCCGACGGATGAGACCACGCCGCTGAAGTTCTTCCCAGCGAGGGATTGGAATTCGATTTCCGCCTGCTGCCCCTTGCGGACGGCGGCGATGTTGTTCTCCGCGATGCGACAACGCACGGACATATTCTCGCTTCCTGAGATACTGCCGAGGGGCGTGCCGGAGGAGACCTGGTCGCCCTCCCGCCACGATCGCCGTTCGCCGCCCTGCCAGGTGGAGAACAATGACACGGTGCCGGCGGCGGGAGCGGTGACGATGGCGTCGGCGAGGGCGGTCGTCACTGTGTCCAGTTCTTTGGCCGCGACCTTGGCGCGCTGCTGGGCGTGCTCGACATGCTGTTGGATATGACTGCGAGAGATCTCCGTGCGCCGCCGCGCGTTCGCGACCATGCTCTCCCGCTGCCGGCGCTGGGCGGCGAGGGTGCGATCGTTCAGCTCGAGTGCCTTCTCGCTCTGCGCCACTTTGAACTGCTGCGCGTCGTATGCTGCCTTGGCCACATCCGCCTGAGAGCCGGCCTGATAGCCCTTGGCGGCCATGCGCTGGGCGCGATCCGCCTCCAAACGGAGTCGCTCGGCCTCGGCCTTGTCGAATGCCAGTTGGTCCTGCGCCTGCTTGGTGGTCAACCCGCTGGAGTCGAGCCAGACCTTGTAGTCCTTCTCTACCTGATCGAGCTGACGCTGCTCGGTCTCATATTGGAGCTGCGCGTTGTCGCGCTGTCTCTCGATCTCCTCCTGCGCCTGCTTGGCGGCCAGCTCAGCGTCGGTCTTCTTCCGCAGCAGATCGCGAGCGTCGATGCGACAGAAGACGTCCCCGGCGTGGAGGACGGTGCCGTCATTGGCGATGCTGGTCAACTGCCCAGGCGCCCTGCCGGTGCGGACGACGACGGAGTTGTCGCTCTGCAGCGTTCCCTCGGCGAGCAGGCTGACGACGAGCTCTTCTCGAGCGACCGCGACGGCCTGGACCTGGGACTTGGGCGCGCGTTTTGTGGATGTTCGCCAGGCCAATGCGCCGCCGGTCGCCAGCAGCAGTATCACCATGCTGGTGGTCCATCGACTTCGTCCAGAGCGAACTCTTGGCCTCGACATCGCCGCTCCTACTCCGGCAGCCCCTGCGTGACATCCTCACCCAGGGCCTTGCGCACGCGCACGGTGGTGAGGAAGTACTGCACCTGCTCATTCAGCAGGGATCGCTCGGCCTGCACCAGGCGATCTTCCGCGTCCAGAACGCGGAGGTAATCGCTCAGCCCTTCGTCGTACATTCCCTGGGCGGCCTCGCGGTTCTTGCGCGACAACCTCACCGATTGCTCGCCTATGTCGATGCGCGCGCGGGAGCTGACCGCGGCGCGGATCTGCTGCTGGAGCGCCTGGCTCACCTGGTCCCGCGCTGCCACTGTCTGCTGATCCAGGACGCTCAGTGCCCGCTCGGCCTTCTGGGCGCTTTCCTCCCGTTGACGGTCCCAGAACGGCACTGTCATTTGAACCGCGCTGAACCAACCCGTGGTGGTCGGCACTCCGTTCACGGTCTCGCCCAAGTCAGTGATGCCCGCGCTGGCGGTGACGTCGGGGAGGCGCTGGCTGCGGGCGATGCGAAGCGCGGCGAGAGAGTCTTCCCAGCTGAGCTGCAAACGCCCAAGCTGGGTGCTGTTCGCCAACGCGACCGGGACCAATTGCGCTTCGTCATACTCGTGCGGCTTGTAGGAGATGGTGGTGGTGAGTTGCGGCGTGCCGGTGGGGACAAAGCCCATATCCAACAGCAGGGCGTCCATCGAGTCACGATAGGATTGCTGCTGGCTGATAAGATCCTGTTTCGCCTGCTCCCAGCTCAGCCGCGCCTGATCCACGTCGATTTCCGCCACTTGGCTCACCCACTCCTCGCCGGGCTTCTTGAGGCCTTCGCCGGTGAACTTCGCGTAGTTGATGTCGTAGAGTTGCCTGGACCGATCCACTGCCCGCTGTGCGATTCCCACCTCGCCGGAGGCGAGCAGGACGGCGAAGTAGTCGCCGATGATGGTTTGGGCCAACTGCTGGCGCGCGTCGTAGAAAGAGAGCTCCTGTGCGGCGAGCGCGGACCGCGCGCTGCGGATGCGCTCGTAGGTGGACGACGCCAGCCCCGCGCCTCTGAGGAGAGGCTGGCCGTAGTTGAGCGTGATCGATGGCCGCTGCGAGATGATGTCGGCGAACGTTTCCTGCGTGCCTGTTCCCACGTCCGCGGTCACCGTGCCGCCGGCCGTTGTTTGGTAGCTCACGCTGGCATCGGACGCCAGGGTCGTCGCCGGAGTCCCGCCCGGGTTCTGCTGGCGCTCTCCGTTCCCGGTGGCGGCATAGAAGGCGCGCTGGTTGGCGACCCAGAGGCCGCGACGGGCGGTGACCAGCTGCTGGAGGGTCTGGCGAAAACCCGCGTTCTGCCGGAATGTGAGGTTCAGACACTCGCGTAGGTTGAGCTTGGGCGGCGGCTGCGTCGACGGGACTGCCCTGAGATCGACAGCTGCCGGCTCCGCTGCGCGAACACGCGCCCACATTTCGGGCGAGAGACTGGCCTGGGCGACGCCGACGGCAGCCGGTGGCGGAGCGGTAGGCTGGGGCTGTGCCGCGGCCTGACCGGCCGGTTGTGGAGGCGGCCCGCCCGCGGTGTCGGCGGCGAGAACGGGCGCGGCAGTCAATACGAGCAATCCTATGGCGAGACGGCGTCTCATAGCTCTCCCATTGTGCCCCCGCGTGCGCGACAGACGGGCGGCGAAGATGGTGGTACGGATGTGCGCCCAATGAAGGAACACCGGGCGAACGTCCTCTGTCAGGCATTCGCTGGCCCTATGGTGACTCTCGCCCGTACGTCTTCGGACGGAGGTCACAAGCTAGCCTGCGGCGTGAAACGCAGAGGAGGAGCCACTGCTGTGGTCAGGCACGTGAGGCGGTGTTCCCGGGTACCGGGCTCGTGCGGAAGTGCCCCCCAAGTGACTCGCCCTCAGGCCGTGCGGCGTTCTGTCCCAGCCGCCGCCGACTCCTTGCCACTCGCCAGTTCTCACATCATTCAGTCTTACTGACGAGCCAACACACCATCACATTCCCGCCCTTTTTCAGCTCAGGCAGGTGGAGAGGAACCGATGCGGTTTCGGGATTGGAGATCCCGAAACACCGGGAACGGCGCGGTGTCGGCACTGAAGTACCGACACAACAGGCGCTTGGGAAGACAGAATGGGGCAGGAGGCAAGCTCCTGCCCAACCCACCACCGGCCGACACCGCGTGAGCGGGGGCTAGTGCTGACCAGTGGCTTTCGTGCGAAGCTCCAGGAGGGTGCTGAGCACCACCAGGATCATGATGGCGGCAGCGACGATGAAGGGCAGGGAGGTGTGGGGAACGGCCTGCGTTCGCACCAGCAGAATGGCTGCGACCAGCACGACGACGACGCCGGCGGCGATCTGCCAACAGTCGCCTATGATGAAGTCGTACCAGAAGCGGAAGAAGCCCCGTATCAGGCCGAGGACGAGCGACATCAGTGGCCTCCTGCGACTTCGGAGGGCAGCTCGCCCGGCGCACCGCCCAGGGCTGGGGTGCGGCGTCGCACCAACGTGCGGAGCATGAGCACGGCGCCGCGCGAGACGACGATCCATGCCACCAGCACGCCGACCAATGCCCAGATGTCTCCCGGCCACTCCAGACTCTGGCCTTGCCGGCTGAAGAATCCGAGGCCCTCGACGGACCAGTAGACGCCGAAGGTCGAGAGCAGCAGGGCGACGGCGTACTTCATGGTGTTCTCGGGGACGGCCGAGAGCGGCCTGCGGGCGACGGCGCCGGCTATCACAACCAGAACGATAGCGGCCGCGGCGCCTGCGGAGGCATGGAGCATGGCGAGGGGGTCCACGGTGCGAGCCTTGAGACCGAAGGTGATGACGATGAAGACAACCTCGAGGCCTTCGAGCAGCACCCCTTTGAAGGAGACCACGAAGCCGAACCAGTCGAGTCCCAGGCGAAGCTCTGTGCCTGCCTTCGCGGCCGCCTCCTGCTCCTCTCGGAATATCGCATCTTCATCGTGGACGGACTTGAGGCCGGATGAGCGAAGGATGGACTTGCGCAGCCATTGGAGGCCGAAGATCAGCAGGAGAGCGCCGATAATGAACTGCAGGAGCGACTGAGAGACGTAGTGGATGAGCGCGGCGCCGACCACCGTGGTGATAGCAGCGAGCGCCAGTATTGCTGCCACCGTGCCGGAAATCGCCGCCTTCCATCCGCGGGTCAGGCCCATGGCAAGTACGATGGTGAATGCTTCGACCGCCTCTACTGCCGAGGCGACGAAAACGGCCGCTATCAGAGTGATGCCGGCTGCCGTGAGCATAGGCGCTCTCTCTCCATATCGCCCTTCGCCTCCTCGGCCGGTTGGTCCTTCCGGTGGAAACGGTCAGCAGCGAAGGCGATGCGCGCACCATTACGCCCAAAGAGGCAGGAACGCCTCCGCAACGAAGCAGACGGCCCGGGAACAAAAGGAGATCTGGTTCCGATGACACTGAAGGAGATGAACATCCGCGTATTCCGCGGCGATCCGATCCCGCACGTGTTTTTCCAGCCGCGCTTCGAGCCGTGGTTCTCGTGGCATCAGCAGTTCAACAGCCTGCCGGCGTTTCTGCGCGATCTCACGGTGCGCGACGCCTACGACCTGATCGGGGCTTCGATGCGGACCGTGCATTACTACACCGGGCAGCCCGACCCGGTGGAGCATCGCTTCCGCGAGGAGGTGAAGGTCACCGATGACCGGCAGGGCGATGATATCAGAGTGCGCTACGAAACGCCGCACGGACCGCTGTTCGAGACGCTGCGGCTGACGGTGGACCGGACGTGGCGAACGGTCGAGTTCCCGGCGAAGGGGCCGGAGGACCTTCCTGCGCTGCGCTGGCTGCTGGAACGCCGCGTCATCACCTTCAGCCCCGACAAGTTCCGACAGGGGGCCGAATACGTCGGCGACCGGGGCGAACCGCAGTTCTGGGTGCCGAAGAGCCCATATTTCGCGATGGCGCAGCAGTGGATGAAGCACCGGGACTTCATCTATGCGCTGGCGGATGCGCCGCGGGAGATGGAAGAGATCATGGAGGTGATCGACGAGTCGTACGATCAGCTCTACCAGCAGCTCACGACGTCGAGTCTGGTTCGCATTCTCAACTTCGGCGAGAACGTGGCGATGGCATATCTGTCGACGCAGTACTTCGAGAAGTACGTTCTGCCGTGGTACGAGAAGCGGGCGGGCCAACTGCGACGGGCGGGGATCTTCACCCACGTTCATATCGACGGGCACTTCCGGCCGCTGCTGCCGTATCTGGCCACGCTGCCGTTCGACGGACTGGAGGCGCTGACGCCGAAGCCGCAGGGGGACGTCACGCTGGAGGAGATGCGCGAGCACATGGGCGACAAGGTGCTCGTAGACGGCATTCCGGCGGTGCTGTTCCTGGAGCATCACTCGCGGGAAGAGCTGCAGGCATGCACCGAAAAGGTCGTCGAGCTCTTCCACCCGCGGTTGGTGCTCGGGATATCCGATGAGCTGCCGGAGGCGGGGGGCAAGGAGAGCTTCGAGCGCATGCGGTGGGTGTCGGAGTATTGTCGGAGCCATGGGAGGGCGGGATAGCCTGGTTTCGGGACTGAAGTCCCGAAACACCAATAGGCGAGGAGTCGAAGAGGCGAAGAGTCGGAGGGAACGGCGAGATTGCCACGCGCGGTGAGTCGCTGACGCGCCTGACCGGCTCGCAATGACAACGTTGGGGCGTCGGCACTGAAGTACCGACGCAACGGGGAACGAGGGAGCGGAGGGATGGCAGGGGCAACCCCGCCAGAGGCGAACGACCCCGTGCCTAACGATGGCGAGGGGGTTTCGGGACTGAAGTCCCGAAACACCAGACTCCAACCCCCGGACTATCTGAGCGATGGGGCCTGGCGGCTCTCGGGGGTGTATTGGTGGAGTTCGATGCGATTTCCGTCGGGGTCTGAGAGCCAGGCCTGCCAACTGTGATCGGTACCCATCTTCACATCGGTCACTTCGATGCCGCGAGAGTGGAACTCACGGACGGTCTGCTCGATATCGTCCACCTCGAGGCAGAAGTGCTGGTATGACTGGCTGGGGGCCGGGGTGACGGTGTCGGTCGCGAATAGCTCGATGAAGTTCCGGCCGCCGACGAACAGGTAGGCGCCGAACCGCCGGCCCTGGTCGTCCGTGAAGTCGAATGCCGGCTTCAGCCCGAGGCCGTCCCGGTAGAATCTCAGCGACGCGTCCAGGTCTTTCACTCGAAAGCACACGTGGGCCACTGCTGTTATCATCACCTATCTCCTGTGTCGCGCCGGCGCTGCGCGGGAGAGCATTCTGCCAGATGAGGGGCAGAAGCCGACACCGCACGCACGCGGCAAGGTGTGACCCCGAAGTCCGGGTCGATCGCCAATATGTCGTTCACGAGTCAGCGTCGCGAGGTGCCGACTCGTCGGAAGTCGATGTAGCCGCGCTCGACGTTCACGGAGACCAACTGCACGCGGACGCGGTCGCCGACGTCGATGCCCGCTGCTCCCTGCACCAGCATACCCTCGGCGGGGATTTCCAGAAGCCGCACCCACGTGCCTTTGGGGGAGGCGCCGGTGACGATGCTATCGAACTGCTGGCCGACGCGCGATTCGAGGAGAAGGGCGGCCGCGGATTTGCCGACCTGCCGCTCGACCTTGTCGGCGGCGTCTTCGGCCTCCGTGCAATGCTGGGCGAGGGTGTCGAGCTCGCTCCTGGCGTAGGGTGGAGATGCTCCCGCAATGGCGACCTTGAGCAGGCGCTGTGTGATGAGATCGGCATAGCGGCGATTCGGGGCCGTGGAGTGGGCGTAGTCCTTGACGGCAAGGCCGAAGTGTCCCGGGACGGGATCGCCCGGCACTTCCGCGACGTACTCACCAGGCCCGAGCAGCTTGACGACGGAGAGCGACAGATCCGGGAACCGGAGCGGATCGGCGGCCTTCTGCTTCGTCAGAAAGTCCTCCAGCGCCTTGGAGTCGGGACTGCCGGGAAGCGTGCTGCCGTGCTCCCGGGCGAGCTCGACGATGCGGTCCCACCGTTTCGGCGTGCGGACCACGCGGCGGATCGACGGGAAGCCCTTCGAGGAGAGGTACCGAGCGGTTTCGCCATTGGCCGCGATCATGAAGTCCTCGATGATGTCCTTGCCGCGATTCCGCTCTTCCACTTTGAGATCGCGAATCTGGCCGTCATCGAACACCGGCCTCGCCTCGATGGTCTCGAGGCTGAGAGCGCCGGCTACGTGCCGGAAGCTCCTCATGCTCTGCGCGACACGGTCCTGCATCCGCAGGTTCTCTTCAAGCCCCTGCACCTCGGCGATGGCCTCGGGCATAGCGCCGCGGCCGTCCAGCCAGGCCGCGACGCTGTTGTAGGCGAGCTTGGCCTGATTGCGGACGTGCGCCCTATAGATGCCGGAATCCTGAACCGATCCGTCCGCGTTGGTCACCAGATCGACGACGATGGCGAGCCGGTCCTCACGCAGGTTCAGGGAAGTCAGGCCGGTGGAGAGCTTCTCGGGAAGCATGGGGAATATCTCGGCAGCGGTATAGACCGATGTGGTATTGTGGCGAGCGTGCTCGTCTATGGCCGAGCCGTTTCCGACGAGGGAGTCCACGTCGGCTACGGCGACCAGAATCCTGACGGTATCGCCCGGCATTGCTTCGGCGACCGTGAGCTGGTCGAGATCGAGTGAATCATCGTTGTCGATGGAGGCCCAGAACCGATCCCTGAGATCCCGGATCGACTCATCAGTCGTCACCGCCGGCGCGGTCATCCGTGCGAGTTCGGCGAGCGCGTCGGCGGAGAAGTCAGGCAGGAGACCCCTCTCGATCATGGCTCTGTGAGCGATGCTCTGCAGGATGGCGCGATGCTGTTTGTCGTTGCCGCTCATGGGATGTCTTCCTCGCCTGAGTTGGGGATCTGCCAATAGGCATGATACCATGTGCTGCCTATACTGCTAATAGCGCTTACCATGTGGCAGTAATAGAAAAGGCCACGGCCGGAGGCGGCGCGGTCGCACATCGCGCCGCGTCGGATCGGCCGACCACGCCGAAAGGAGGAAGAGGATTTGAAGATCCAGATCGGGGTGATGGGATCTGCGGGCGGCAGGATCTCGAAGCAGGCACGGCAGAAGGCCT
>JBEKKD010000098.1:0-11107 GCA_050010895.1 Armatimonadota bacterium | reverse complement strand
GTAGCGAACCGCGGCCTGTTCGACTTCGTCCGGCAGCTCGGCCAGCTTGCGCATGAGGGCAAGCTCATCGGGCTCCCCCAGCCGATCGATAGGCACATCGTCGACAGCAGTGAGGGAAACGCCGCGCGACTCGCCCTCCCGAAGGATGCTGCAGATGCGCGCGTGCGCGTACTGCACGTAGTAGACGGGGTTCTCCGCCGCCTGCTTCTTCGCCAGCTCCAGGTCGAAGTCGAGATGGCTCTCCATGGATTGCATGAGGAAGAAGAATCGCGCCGCGTCCTTGCCGACATCGTCCATCAGGCCCGAGAGCGGGATGATGTCGCCCGCGCGCTTGGACATGCGCACCATTTCGGCGCCGCGGAAGAGGCGCACGATCTGGTGGATCAGGATCTCGAAACGCGTGGCGTCGTACCCCAGCGCTTCCACGCCCGCCTTCGTGCGTCTGACGTGACCATGGTGGTCGGGCCCCCAGATGTCGATCAAGCGGAAGAATCCACGATCGAACTTGTTCTTGTGGTAGGCGATATCGGCGGCCAAATAGGAGGGCCGGCCGTCGTTGCGAACCAGCACCTGGTCCTGGTCGTCGCCGAAATCGGTGGCGCGCAGCCAGAGCGCGCCCTCGGCCTCGTAGGTGTGCCCGCCGGACTTGAGCGCCTCCATAGCGGCGCTCACTTCGTCCTTCGCGTAGAGAGAGCTCTCCATGAACCAGGTGTCGAACTTGACGCCGAACGCGGCCATGTCTCTCTGGTGGCCCTCGACGATCCTCGCGAGCGAGTACTGGTAGAGCGCCTTCAGGCGCTCGTTTTGGGTCATCTTCAGATAGCGATCGCCCTCGGACGCGACCAGCTCGGCCGCCATATCTATGACGTAATCGCCCTGGTAGCCGTCCTCCGGGACCGCGGCCTCCTGGCCAAGCTGCTGGAGATAGCGCGCCTCGAGGGTTTCAGCGAAGCGCTGCACCTGCGTGCTGTTGGCGGCGTCATTCACGTAGTACTCGCGCGATACCGCCCATCCAGTCCGGTCGAACAGGTTCGCGAGGGTATCGCCGAGGGCCGCGGCGCGGCCGTTGACGACAGCCAGCGGGCCCGTTGGGTTGGCGCTGACGAACTCCAGCAGCAGTTGTGCGCCGCCGCCTGCGTGCGAGCGCGCGAAGTTCTCGCCCTCCCCATGGATCTGCTTTACGATCCCGCGGAGCCACCGGGCCGCAAGGGTGAAGTTGACGAAGCCCGGTCCCGCGATCTCGACCTTCTCCACCACGCCTTCAGGCAGTTGGAGGTGGCGGACGATGGCCCGAGCGATGTCACGTGGCTTGGCGCCGACCGCGCTCGCGATCACCATCGCCAGACTGGTGGAGAGATCGCCGTGTCGCGCCTCACGCGGCGCCTGAAGTTCGATGGTCGCGGGTGCGCCCGCAGGAATCTCGCCGGCCTGCTGCGCGCGTGCCAGCGACTCTGCGAGCGCATGTATCAGAAGTTCCTTCGCCATTGCTTTGCCAATTACCGGATGAGATGCGGCCAGTGTGATGCCACGAGGGGCCATCCATACTCGATGACTGCCGCTATGACTGCGAATCCTGCTAAGACCTGTACGAAACCGGCGTTCCAGATGCGACGCCAGATCGCGACCCGCGGCGCCGGATGCGTCCTCACCTGCGCGAGCAGCGATGCGCCGACGTCGATGGCAGCCCGCAATCGCGCGTCGCTAGGCGTGCGCGTAGTGATCCAGCGCTGCAGTCCGGCCCCGAGTCGCCGCTGAGCCAGCACCACGATGAGTATCAGCATCGGAACTGCCGCCACCCAGTTCCCGCTGCCGTGCCCCGCCGCGCTGACAGAGTAGATGAGGATGACCGTCAGCAGGGAGACCAGAACCATGAGGTTCGTTCCGCAGCGGGGATGCACCCTGGGCATCGTCCTCACCTTCTGCACGGTCAGGTCCTCACCTTCCTCAATGGCGCGGACCACCATGTGCTCGGAGGCGTGGATGCTGGCGAGAGGAGAGAAGCGGAGCAGAAGCAGGAAGACGATGTAGAGGGCGGCCATGCGCGCAAGGCTATCGTCCGAACCGAAGAGCCAGGTGAGGGGCGGGAACGGCGCGGCGAGCCGGCCGATCCCATAGAGAATAGCCTCGGACAGGAGGTAGATGACCATGAGCGCGGCGCCGGTTGAGGCCAGTGCGAGATCGCTCGCCCCGGCGCGGAGCACGCCGGTGGTGAGATACACGCCGAACGGGGTTGCCAAGCCGGCCATCTGTGGAGCGGCGTGCTCTCCGGTGGCGGCGGCCAGCAGATCACGCCGCAGCACGAGGCCGAGGAAGCGGCCGTCACCGGCGATGACCGCGGCCGCGTCGGTGTCGTGCTCCTGCATCAGCCGCAGCACCGCCACCGCGTCCTGGTCGTCGCGAACCGCGAGAGCCATGGGACGGGCGAGTTGCTGGACGCGGATCGCGGCGGCCGCGCCGGGATCGGACGTCTGGATGGCCAAATCCGCCAGCTCCTGCTCTCGAACGAACCCGAGAAGCTGATTGCCGTCAGCCACGGGCAGCGCCGGCAGGCCGCGCGCTCGCAGGAGCCGAATCGCCTTTCCAGCACTGTCATCCGCCATGAGCGGCGGCGCTGATTTGATCACGTCCGGGAGATCACGGAGGGTCATGACACGACTGCTGCGCCGGCATTTGCCATGCCAGCGGGCTCTATGTTATCATACTCCGACGATACAGGGATACTGACCAGGAGCTTTCTTGATGGCCAGACGATGCGATATATGCGGTAAGGGTCACCAGACCGGTATGAACGTGAGCCATTCGCACATCCGCACCAAGAGGCGGTGGCTCCCGAACTTGCAGCGTGTGAAGGCGATCCGCAAGGGCGCGCCGGTGACGATGCGCGTCTGCGCGAAGTGCCTGAAGGCGAACAAGGTCGTGCGCGCGGCCTGAGGTCATCTTCGGTCTCGCTGCGCCGGCTCTCTCTGTCGGCTATCGCCGCCTCCTGTACGGGAGGCGGCTCCTTTTTCGGCGGCGCTTCGCAACTGCCCGACCTCCGCCTGGGTTAGCCGGCGCCACTGTCCGGGCTTCAGATCTCCGAGCGTGAGGGGCCCGACGCGCGTCCGGATGAGCGAGACCACGGGATGCCCGATGGCCTGAAGCATCCGCCGCACCTGTCGCTTCCGTCCGGCGTGAATGGTCAGCTCGACCCGCGAGGCCGTCTCGCCGGCGTGCAAGAGGCGAACCCGGGCCGGTCCCGACGGTCCATCATCGAGCAAGACGCCCTTTTGCAGTCGATCGAGAGCGTCCTGTGTCGGCCGCCCTTCGACCTCGGCCTCGTATACCTTCTCCACACCGAAGCGCGGGTGGGTGAGGCGGAGAGTCAGTTCACCGTCGTTGGTGATGATGAGCAGGCCCTCGGTGTCAGCGTCGAGGCGGCCGGCGGGATAGAGACGAGCATCCTTCACCCCGAGCAGGTCGAGCACGGTCTGCCGGCCGCGCTGGTCGCGAGCCGCCGAGATCGGACCCCGCGGCTTGTTGAGCAGCATGTACACCCTGGGCTCGACCACGAGGGCGCGGCCGTCGAGCTCCACGCGGTCGGCGCTCTCATCCACAGGCGCGCCCGGGCTGGCGACGACCTCGCCGTTAACCCGGACTCGGCCCGCTCGGATCAGCTCTGCCGCTTTGCGGCGCGACGCCGCGCCGGCGACGGCGACGAACTTTGACAAGCTTTGCACCGGTTCTGATCCCAACTACGGCAACTGCCAGGAGTCCCGCCATCCGCGCCGCCCATTCACCCGCGACCACCAGCGGCGACCGTTTCACGGGCTCGCCGGCCACCAGCCGCGATGTCGCAGTCGGCTTGCCGTTCACCAGCACTCGCGCCTCGCCGACAGTGCTTCCCTGGACGATGGGCGCGGTCAGCCGTTTCGTCGTGACCTCGAGCTTCCCAGCGGGTGGCAGGCCGGGCCCGGTCATCTGCGCGAGCGACTGCTGAGCGATCGCGGAAACGGAGCCAGGGCTGCCGAAACGGACGCGCACCCTTCCCACCGCATCTCCGCGCTGCGCGAATACGTGCTGGCGATAGGTCGCGAAACCATAGTCGAGCAGCGCGAGCGCATCGCTATAGGTGTCGCCGCTGTCGAGCACGACGGCGATCAACTGCCACCCGTTCCGGGTGGCCGAGGCGACCAGGCAATGCCCGGATTCGCGCACCCATCCCGTCTTCACGCCGTCCACGTAGTCCGCACGCCAGAGCAGTTTGTTGTGGTTGGTGACTGTCTCTTTGGTGTTCACGTCGGGGCGAGAGATCTCGGCCATCTTCTCGGCGACCAACGCTCGGAAACGGCCAAAGTCCATCGCCACGCGCGTGATGACGGCGAGGTCATAGGCCGACGAGTAGTGCTCCGGCGCGCTGAGACCGTGCGGGTTCGCGAAGTGCGTATCCTTGAGGTCGAGCGCCCGGGCGCGCTCGTTCATCTTCTGTGCGAAAGCGGGCACGCCACCTGCAAGGTAATCGGCGATGGCGATGGCCGCGGCGTTCGATGACTTGAGCATGAGCGCGGTGAGCAGGTCATCGAGCGCCAATCGCTCGCCCGGCTTGAAATCGAGCCCCGGCGACTCGACCTTCATCGCGTCCTCGCCGACGGGGACGAGATCCTTGAGGTCGGCCGACTCCAGCGTCACCAGCGCAGTCATGATCTTGGTAGTGCTGGCCATGGCGCGGCGCTGATGCATCGCTTTGTCATAGAGGACTGTGCCGGTGGCGGCGTCCATGAGCACGGCCGTGCTGGCGCTGACAGCAGGCGGCTGGGCGGCGGGCGCGCCCTTCACCTGACAGAGGACCGGCAATGGTACTGCCGACGCAAGGCCGAACACGGCCAGCGCGATCAGAAAGCTCTTCAACTGCCTCATTCCGTCGATGGCTCCTGGGACTCTTCAGGGTTTTCGTCGCTCGCCTCTTGCGACCTGTTTCCGGTGAGCGACTCCGCGGCGGCGCGAATCTCCTCCTCGTCGGTCGGTATGGTATCGAGCCCCGGGAGATCGGCGATCGAGTTGAGGCCGAACTTGCCAAGGAAGCTGTCAGTAGTGCGATAGAGCAGGGGCCGGCCGGGAGCGTCTTTGCGCCCGGCTTCACATACCAACTCGTACTGCAGGAGCGTGTCGAGGGGAGAATCCGAGTTCACGCCGCGAATGGCGTCGATCTCCGGCCGCGTGGCCGGCTGCTTGTAGGCGACGATGGCGAGCGTTTCGAGCGAGGCGCGGGAGAGACGGAAGCGCTCGGGCTTGTGCAGCTTCGCCACGAAATGCCCATACTCGGGCCTGGTACCGACCTGGAGGCCGCCTGCCACTCGCTGGACGTGAATGCCGCGAGGGGCGTACTCGCGTTCGAGTTGCTGAACGAGCACCTCCGCCACGGAGGGCGCGACCTCGAGGATTTCGGCGAGATCGCCGATGGGCAAGGGCTCGGCGGCCATGAATAGCACCGCCTCGAGGGCGCACAGCTTCCCTCGCTCGTCCGGGGTCGTCTCGGTGTCCAGGCGCTGGTCCACCGCCTGTTGGATTTCCTCCGCCTCTGGCCCGGGGTTCGTCATTCCGCCTCGGAACTTCCTCCTGGGAAGACGCGAATCTCGCCGAACGGCGATTCCTGCGCCACTCTCACCCGCCGCAATCGGATGAGTTCGAGCAGTGCGAGGAAACTCACGATCAGCTCCAGGCGAGTGACGTCGCCCTCGAAGAGATCCGCGAAGAGCAGGCCGTCCCTCGCCCATCGAATGCGTGAGGCGATGGCGGCGATCTTCTGTGCGACCGTGAACCGCGGCCGCGGCAACTCCGCGGACGACGGCTCTTTGATCCGATTCAGCACGTTCTGGAATGCCGCCCACAGATCGAAGGGCGACACGTCATTCAGCATCAGATATGGCCGTTCGTGGCCGTTCCCGTTTCCATTGCCCTCGGGAAGGACGCTGTGGGAGAATATCAGGCGCTGGAGTTCGGCCCGCGCCCGCAGCTCCTCGGCCACCATCTTGTAGCGCCGGTACTCGATCAGTCTGGCGACCAGGGCAGCCCTCGGATCGCCGATCGCCTCTTCCTCGTCCGGCTCCGGCCGCTGCTCCTGGGGCAGCAGCATTCGGGACTTGATCTCCATCAACTGGGAGGCCATTACCACGAACTCGCCGGCCACCTCGATGTTGAGCTGCTCGATGGAGTCCATGTACTCCAGGTACTCCCCGGTGATGTACTCGATGGGGATGTCGAAAATGTCGATCTGGTCGCGCTCGATGAGGTAGACGAGCAGGTCGAGGGGGCCTTCGAACGTACTGACCTTGACCGGATGGCCGGTGAACGTCCGGTCCTTTGGCGCCGCTAATGCCGAATCGAATCCCTGGGCGGCGATCTCAGGCGAGATCATCTTCCATCTCCACTGCCAAGAGTGCTGGTTTGACTATGCTGCGTCCGCTGCGACATCTATGGGGCAGGAGAGGAGTCACATCGCCCGAGGCGGCGGAGGCTCCTGCGCTGCGCGATCTAATATGCCTCATCCTGCAGGGCCTGTCTAGCCCGAAGGCGCTCAGCGCAGTTTCATCGCCTTCCACGCCAGTTCCATCGTCTCCTCGGTCTTCGCCCGCGCTCGCCGAGCGCCGTCATCCAGGATATCGTCCAGGCGGCCCGGATCGGCGGCTACGGCGGCTCTGCGCTCCCAGAGCGGCGACATGGCGGCGATCAACGTGGCCGCGACTTGCTTCTTGTGATCCACGCACCCCAGCCGCCCGCCTTCGCAGTCGGCCTTCGCCTGTAGAGCGTCGCCGGGCGAATAGGCGGCGTGATAGGCATAGACCGGGCACTGATCGGGGTGTCCGGGGTCAGACTTTCGGATCTTGGCCGGGTCGGTGAACATCTGCCGCGCCTTCTCCGTGACCGCCTCCGGCATGTCCGAGAGGTAGATGCAGTTCCCGTAGGACTTGCTCATCTTGCGTCCGTCGAGGCCGGGCAGGACGGCGAACTCCGTGAGGAGCGCCTCGGGCTCCGGGAAGATGTCGCCGTAGAGCTGGTTGAAACGCCGAGCGATCTCCCGCGTCAGCTCGAGGTGGGGCACCTGGTCCCTGCCGACGGGAACGGCCTGGCCCCGGTACGCGAGGATATCCGCGGCCATGAGGACCGGGTAGCCGAGCAGGCCATAGGAGGGGTTCGCAATGTGAAGCTGGTCGCGCTTCTCCTTATAGGTCGGCACGCGCTCGAGCCAGCCCAGCGGGGTGACCATGGAGAGCAGCACGTGCAGCTCCGAGTGGGCCGGAACGCGCGACTGCACCACGATAGGCGTGACATCCGGATCGATGCCTGCGGCGAGGTAATCCGCCGCCGCCTCGCGGGTGTACGGCACGATGGCGCTGGTGTCCTCGAACGCGGTCGTGAGCGAGTGCAGGTCAACGATGCCTGCATAGAACTCATACTCGCGTTGGAGCCGCACCCAGTTGCGCAGCGCGCCTTCGTAGTTACCGAGATGCAGGCGACCGGTGACCTGCATCGCGCTGTAGATGACTTTTCGGCCGGAAGTGTTGGACATAGACGCGTGCAGCCTCTTGGAATGCTACTTGAGCCGGCCCTCGATCTCCGCGAGCGCGGCCTCCAGCCTCTGTTGGCGGATGGCGTTGGTAAGATCGCCGCGAGTGCGCTCGATGAGAGAACGAGTCACATCGGCGGTACGCTTCAGGCCGCCCGAGATGGCGGTCGGATAGTCGAAAGACACCATGGCGTAGTAGATCTCATCCATGGCGGACAGGAGTGACTCGCCCCAGGTGATGTCGTTCCGGCGGATGCCGTCGAGTGCGTGGCGGCGAAGCTCGCCGACCGCTTCTCCCATGCCGTTGAGATAGGCGGCGTAGCCCACCCTGATATCGTCCGGGTCGGGCAGGGGCTGTTTCCGGACGAGGGCATAGGTAATGTGCGCTTCGGCGTGCTCTTTCTGGGAATCGTGAACGAAGCCGGCGTAATAGACGTCAGGGTGATCCTTCAGCGCCTGGTCAACCTCGCGGATGAGCCCGTCGCTCTGCTTCATCAGCGTCATGGCTTCGTCGAATTCCTCCCGGTGAATGGCGCGGATCGCGTTCGCGCTGTTGCGGATCACCTCGCGCGACACGACGAGCGCGCGCTCGCGAGCGGCGTCCTTCGCCTCGAAGTTCTCTCGAATCTTTACACAGATCGGGTTCAGCTCTTTCAGAGCGCGTTCGGGCATCAGTCACCTTTCTTTCTTTCCTACAGCGGAAACCGACCAGGCCGGGCAGGGCCCGGGCCGCTCACTTGAGGTCGAGCCGTCGCATGGCACGCAGACCTTCGCGAGCAACCACCAGGGGGCTTTCCTTCCAGTACTCCTCGTTGTGGAGTTCCAGGGAATAGTACCCCGAATACGCCTTTTCCCTCAAGGTGCCGAGCAGCGGCTCGAGTGGGAATACACCGGTGCCCGGGTAGACCCGGTGCCGGTTCTCCATCTCGTGTCGCGGCAGTTCCATGCAGTCGCTCGCCTGCACCAGGTACACTTTTCCGCCTGGCACGGACTCGAGCATCTCCAGCGTCGAGCCGCCGCGGAAGAAATGGAACGTGTCGATCACGAGGCCGCCGTTCCCGGCGTCGGCAAGGTCGACGATCTCCCAGGCGGCAGCGACAGTGTTGATCTGCCGGTAGCTGCCCACGAACTCCAGTCCGACTTTCACTCGGAGCGGCTCAGCCAAACGGCATACTTCGCGAAAGTCGTTTGCCGCAGCGAAGGGCTCGACTTCACCGACAGGCGGATGCGCGATGATGAGGTCGCATCCCACACCGGCGGCCAGCTCACATGCCTGCTCCGCGCGGGCCATCGCCACTGACCGCGTGGTTCGATCGGGGTCCGTCCAGCCGCTGATGGACGCGATCTCCGATACCGCGAGGCCGCTCAGCCGGACCTCCTCCAGACCCGCCTCCCCCTGCGCCACCATCTCATCCCAGAGAAGGCCGACGGCGCGGAAGCCGGCTGTGGCGGCCGCGTGCAGCTTCGCCTCCAGGTCAGCGGACCGTATCGTCGCCAGATTGAGCGAGATTCGGCTCCTCATCGCGTCCGCCCGAGTTCCATATGAGCCAGGACGGCGCGGAGCGCCCTCATGTCCCGCTCGATCTCGCCGATGATCCCGGCGCGGTGCAGCGCGGCTGCAGGATGATACATCGGGAAGTAGACGACGTCATCTATTCGTCGATACCGACCGTGGTCCCGACTGATGGCAATCTCGCTACCGATCAGCTCCCTCGCCGCGAGCCGGCCCAGGGCGCAGATGACCCTGGGCTGTACGATCCGAAGCTGAGACGCCAGATAGGGATGGCAGGCGGCGATCTCCTCGGGAAGCGGGTCCCGGTTGCCGGGTGGACGGCACTTCACCAGGCTGGTGATGAACACATCCTCGCGGTCGATTCCGATATCGCTGAGCAGCCTCGCGAGCAGTTTTCCCGAGGCGCCGCAGAACGGGCGGCCCTGCCGATCTTCTTCAGCCCCGGGCCCTTCTCCGACGAGCATGAGATCGGCGTCGACCGGACCTTCCCCGGGGACCGCGTTCGTGCGGCTCTTGGAGAGAGCGCACAGCGGGCAGACACGAATCTGCGAATGGACCTCCTCGAGTGCCGCCGCGCGCTCAGAAAAGTCCAAGCTTTCCCATCTCCTCGCGCAGCACCGCGCGACACGTGTCGGTCGCCGGCAGCAGCGGCAATCGCGTCTCGCCGCCGACGAGCCCCAACATCTCCATCGCGGCCTTCGCCGGCACGGGATTGGTTTCCAGGAAGAGCGCTTTCGCAATGGGCAGGAGGCGGAAGTGGATCTCCCGGGCTCGCGCGATCTCTCCGGCCGCGATCAGGTCGACCATTCGCACCCACTCGCCCGGAAGGATGTGGGCGTCGGCGAGAATGGCGCCGACCCCGCCCAGGCAGCAGATCGAGAAGGTCATGTTGCCGTCGCCGCTCAGCACCGCGAAGTCCGGAGGGGCGAGGCGCAGAATCTCGTTGACCTGGTTCAGATCGCCGCTCGCCTCCTTGATGCCGACGATGTTGGGCACCGCGGCAAGCGCGGCGACCGTCTCCGGCTCCATGTTCACGCCCGTGCGCTTGGGGATGTTGTACATGATGACGGGAAGCTTCACCGCTCGGGCGACGGCGCTGAAATGCTCGATCAGGCCGCTCTGCATCGGGCGGTTGTAGTAGGGCGAGATCAGGAGAGCGGCGTCGGCGCCCGAGCCCTCGGCGTGCTTGGTAAGCTCGATGGCCTCGGCCGTGCTGTTGGAGCCGGTGCCTGCGATCACGGGAACCCGCTTGGCCACGTGCTGGATCGTCAGCTCGATGACCCGCCGGTGCTCGGCGTGATCCAGGGTGGCGGACTCGCCCGTGGTCCCGCACGGGACGATGCCGCTGGCGCCCTGTTCGATCAGGTAGTCGAGCAGGCGCTGGAGCCCCGGCTCATCGACCTGCTGCGCCGAGAATGGAGTGATATTCGGGACAAAGACGCCCGCGAAATCCAACGCCATGCTTGAGCCCCCGGCCCGTGAATTAGAGCACGAGCTGTCGGTGCAAGCACTCGACAGCCTTCTTGCGATCTCCCTCGCTCACCAGATAGGAGAGACTGATGTCGTCGCGACTCGAGCCGTGAAGCTCGATCCCTGCGTCCACGAGCACGCGCTCGGCCTGCTCGTCCCACGCGTCGAGTCGCCGTCGCAGCGGTTCGCCGACAATGGACACGAGGGCGAAGTCGCCGGTGTTCAGGCGCGCCTCGACGCCCCGCGACTCGATCACCTCGCGCACCATTCGCTCCACGTCCCGGTACTTCAGGGGCCGTACGGCGAAGCGCGTCTGCGCGGCTTTGGTATTCACCTGGAAGAACGTGAGCCGCCTTCGCGCGAGGCGCTCGGCGATCTGCAGCGCGAGCCGCTGCTCCCTGGTATCGAGATCGAAGACCAGCAGCTCCGGCTGATCGACCACCGCGGTGACGCGGTCGCCGCTGGCCGTGACCGAATGAGAGCCAACATACGTGCTGGGCTTGTCGGTCTCTCGGAAGTTCCTCACGGTGACGGGAATCTGGTACTTCCGTGCCATCTCGGCCGCCTGCTGCTGGAGCACTTCC
>JBEKKD010000097.1:0-11139 GCA_050010895.1 Armatimonadota bacterium | reverse complement strand
GAACTACGCATACCCCGAGCGCGCGGTGAAGGCACTCTCGACGATGGTCGCGTACCGCGAGTGGCGTGAGGAGCCGTTCGACGAGATCGAGCCATTCCCCGCCGATACGGATGTTGTCAGGCGGATCTTCGATGAGGCCCGCAGACAGGGGCGAGTGAATCTGGGCGAAGTCGAGGCACGCGAGGTGCTGCGCGCGTACCGTATCCGCTGTCCAAAGAATGAGGTCGCGATCACCGCGGATGACGCGGCGCGGATCGGGGATGAGATCGGCTACCCCATAGTGATGAAGATCGTATCGCCTGACATCCTGCACAAGTCGGACATCGGCGGTGTCCGGGTCGGAATCCGCAGCCGGCAGGAGGCGATGGATACATTTGAGCTGATGATGCTGCGGATTCGCCGGTATGCTCCCAATGCCGACCTCAGGGGGATCTCGGTGCAGGAGATGATCCAGACCGGCCGCGAGGTCATCCTCGGCAGCACGCGCGATCCCCAATTCGGCCCGCTAGTGATGTTCGGCCTCGGCGGCATCTACGTGGAAGTTCTCAAGGACGTCAGCTTCCGCGTTGCCCCCTTTGGCCGACGGCATGCCCAGCAGATGATCGATGAGATCCGCTCCGCGGCTTTGCTGCGCGGCGCGCGGGGTGAGAGACCCTGCGACCTCGACGCGATCGCCGACAGTCTGCTGATCCTGTCACAGCTCGTCACCGATTTCCCGGAGGTTGTCGAAATGGACATCAATCCGCTGAAAGTGGGTGAGCCCGGAGCGGGAGCGGTGGCTGTGGATGCTCGAATCACGATTACCGGATAGTTCAGCCTTCGGACGCCGGTTCCGAAGAGATGACGGGGGCCTTGCCCCCGCCCTAGCAAGCAACGAAAGACCAGGACATGATCTCTGTCTATATCGCCTCACCTGAAGCGTATGCAGGCAAGACGCTGACATCTGTCGTGCTTGGCAAGCGCTGGCAGTCCCAGGGTCGGAAGGTGGGTTTCTTCAAGCCCCTCGGCACACTCCCGGACACGGCCGACCGCCGATTCGCCGACGAGGACGCGCGGTTTGTCGCGCGCGAACTGGGCATCGAGGCGCCAATGTCCGACCTCTGCCCGGTGCTGCTCGGACAGCAGGGCTGCCCGACGGAAGCCGCTGCCGCCCGGAGCCAGGTGATGGCGGCGCACCAGAGGGCATCCTCCGGCAAGGACATCATGCTCGTCGTCGGCTCGGGATCGCTGCTGAGCCGCGGCGCCGCTATGGGTCTGGGCGGTCCTGCAGTCGCGGACATGCTCGACGCCAAGGTGGTGCTCGTTGCGCGTGTGGAGTCCTATCTCGATCTCGACGGGATCGTCGCATGCCAGCGCGCGCTGGGACACCGCCTGCTCGGCGCGATCGCGAACAGGGTCCCGGCACGGCTGCGGGACGCGGTCGAGCACGAGGTACTGCCGTCTCTGGCGCGGTTCGGTGTCACCATACTCGGGATACTCCCGGAGGACGCGGTGCTCCGCTCAGTCGGTGTGAGAGAGCTCGTGGAGGCTATCGGCGGTGAGGTGCTGGCCGGCGAAGCGGCCGTTGACGAACTGGTGGAGAGCTTCGTTGTCGGCGCCATGGGGGTCAGCGCAGCCCTCCGCTACTTCCGTCAGACGCCTCGCAAGTGCGTCATTACCGGTGGGGATCGGTCCGATATTCAGCTGGCCGCGCTGGAAACTCCTACCCGCTGCCTGATTCTCACAGGCGGCCTCGAGCCCAGTGCGACAGTGCTTGCGCGGGCCCACGACCTCGGCATCCCGGTCGTGCTGGTGCAGCAAGACACCCTGGCTACGGTAGCGATCGTCGAGCAGCTTCTGGGAAAGCTGCGGGTGCGCGAGCCGGGAAAGATCGCGCATGCCATCGATCAGTTCGCGGCCTATCTAGACCTGCCACTGGTCGACAACCTGCTGGGTCTCAGTTGAACCGCTCCGCTCTGTCCGGGCACTCTCCTCCGCGCCGGCATTGCCTGAGAGTCGGCGTGATCTCCCTCGGTTGCCCGAAGAATCTGGTCGACACAGAGGTCATGCTTGGCCTGCTGCGCGAGGCCGGCTTCGCGATCACCACCGACTCGCAGCAGGCCGATCTTCTCATCGTCAGCACATGTTGTTTCATCGGCGCGGCACGGCAGGAATCGGCCAACGCCCTGTCTGAGGCGGCAGAGCTGCGCCGCTCGGGGAGAGCACAGGCTCTGGTCTGTGCCGGCTGCTGGCCGGAGCGTGACGCCGAAACGTTGCGAAAGCAGTTTCCGGAGATAGACGCGCTCATGGGCCCCGGAGACGTCGCCGATATCGTCGGGATCGTCTGGCGAGCGCTCGAGGGCGGCGGCGCGATGGAGCGGCTGCTGTCACCGCCATCGTACCTGTACGACGAGACGGTGCCACGGCTGCGCGCGACTCCACCGTGGACGGCATATGTGAAGATCGCCGAAGGCTGTGACCATCGCTGCCGCTTCTGTGTCATCCCTCGGATCCGCGGCCGCTACCGCAGCCGCGCGGTTGGGTCCGTCGTGGCGGAAGCCGAGTCGCTCGCGCGCGATGGCATCCGAGAGATCAACCTCATAGCCCAGGACACAACTGCCTATGGCAGAGACCTGAACGGACCGGACATCGCCGACCTGGTAGCTGCACTTGCCACTGTCGAAGGACTGCACTGGATCCGACTGCTCTACACCTTCCCGACGCGAGTGACGTCACGGCTGATCGAGGCGATGGCCGCGCACGGGACCGTGTGCAAATACATCGACGTCCCGTTCCAGCATGCTGACCGTGGCCTGCTGCGCCGGATGGGCCGCCCGGGGGGCGGCTCCGGCTATCTGAAGCTCATCGAGCGCCTGCGAGGGGCGATGCCGGAGATCGCCATTCGGACCACGTTCCTGATCGGATTCCCAGGAGAGACCAGGCAAGCATTCGAGCGCCTCCTCGAGTTCGTCGACGCGGCACAGCTGGATCGTGCCGGGGCATTCGTGTACTCCGCAGAGCCGGGAACGCCCGCTGCTGAAATGCCCGACCAGGTGCCGGCCGAGACCGCCCAAGAGCGGCTTCACGAGCTGATGGTGAGGCAGCAAACCGTCTCGCTGGCGCGTAACCGGGACTGGATCGGCAGGCAGATCGAAGTCCTTGTCGAGTCTCAGGGACCTCCGCGAAACACGTGGGTGGGCCGGAGCTTCCGCGACGCGCCCGAGATCGACGGCTCGGTGATTGTGCGGACAGGGCGCCAGCCCATGCAGCCAGGACGATTCGTGTGCGCCGAGGTAATCGGAGCGGAGCCATACGATCTGCGCGCGCGGATCGTAGGCGCTTGACAAGATGGAGTTACAGCTTCGTGCGCGCGATCGACAACGCCGTCTCGCCGCGCCACATCCCATGCCCCAAGTCCGGCCGCTGTGTGTTTTCCCAACGACAGCCGGCGCACTGGCCTATTCCCACGCCCACTCTCTCCCCTGTGAGCCGCGGCGTGAGTAAGGTTTGTCTCTGCGCTATTCCATTCACACGAAATCAGTCGGCAGGGGGAGGAACCAGGAAGAGGCAGGCAAACTCCTATGGTTGCTGACCTCCCGATGAACCGGGTCGGCGCGTAGTGGGTGCGGCGCGTCCCCGCTGCATGCTGTGGCTTCGAGCGGCATCTGGTCGGCGAGGCAGATGCTCGCCCGAGGCGTGGGAAGGCGAGTCAGGTATGGCGGTATTCTCGTCATGTCGCGCTTCGTGTCGTGTCTTTGTAGCTTCGTGTGTCCTCGCGCTTGCGTGCGCGGCACCGTCGTCGCTTCTCTACGCTCAACTGATTCACCAGGTATCGGTCGCTCCGGCAGCGTCGCCGCCGGAGGTATTCTCAGGCGATACTGTTCAGCTCGACGCGGGATGGGTGGATAGCTGGGGAGACGAGCCAGCGACGACCGGCGGGGCCGGCTACGGCTGGACCGATGGCGGCGCGGGCGGCGCCTTCCTGCCGTCGCCATACGTCAAGAATCCGCAGTATGTCACGCCCTCTGTTGCTGCCGGCCAGTCCCTGGCCGTGACCCTTCACTGCCAGCTCGCCTGCTCCGTCGATAGCACGCTGATCGCTTCCGGATCGGTTGATGTTGATGTGCACGGTGATCCCGACATATTCAGCCTGTCAATGTCCGCCGACCCGCTAGTGATCGCCTCGGGCGGAACCGTGGC
Organism: Armatimonadota bacterium; assembly: GCA_050010895.1. Taxonomy (GTDB): domain Bacteria; phylum Armatimonadota; class Hebobacteria; order Hebobacterales; family Hebobacteraceae; genus JBEKKD01. Next base: position 6,960 of record JBEKKD010000097.1, on the reverse strand, counting down.
CCTGAGCGTAGCGGGGACCGACACGTGGGGCCACGGCTTCGGCACGTGGTGGAGCGACGCGGGCGTCGGCGGCGCCTTCACACCCACGCAGCCGGCCCAGGCCGCCTACACGCTTCGCAACACCGGGGGCCGCGACATACAGGTCGTCCTGATAGCGACGGCTGACTGCGGCGGATGGGTGCCACAGTACTCGACTGCGTCGACGATCATCACTGTCCATCCCGATCCGCACAGCTTCTGGATTGCGGCAGATCCTCCGCAGCCCGCGATGCTCTCAGGTCCTGGCACGGTCCAGCTCAATGCTACCTTTACCGATTCGTTGGGCCATGGTCTCGCCTCCTGCGAGTGGTCGGATGGCGGCGCCGGCGGAGTGTTCTCGCCATCGCCGAACGTGATGAACCCGACCTACACCGTCACGGCCGCGCCGGTGCAGCAGGCCGAGTTGATCGGCCTGAGTGTGACCGCGACGTGCAATGGTCCGGAGCCAGACAGCGACAACACCTCCGTGCTCCTGCTGGTATTCCCGCCGGCCGCCGGCTCCTATCAAGCATCCGGCGCGGCACTGCCCGTCGCCATGGCATGGGATCAGACGGCCGACGCTTCTGTCGCATGTCTGAACACCGGCTCGACCGCGTGGACAGCGGGCGGCGGCTACCAGCTGGTCGAGCAAGACGCGACCGGCCGTTGGGGCGTCACGTCAGTGAGCCTCGACTCAACCGTCCTCCCCGGGCAGACGTACACATTCGTCCTTCCTCTCACCGCCCCGCCGCTCACTACGCTCAGCTATGACACGTCCTCCACCCCTGCAGTGCCTATGTCGGATGTGCTCGACTGCAGTTGGCAGATGGCGCGTGATGGCCAAGCTCTGGATGGCCAGGCGGCCACCGACGCTGTTGTGGTGAGCCGTTTCGCCGACATTGGCCCAGGAACAAGTGGGTACTGGGCCCAGCCCTATATCGAGCAGTGTGCCGGTCGCGTGCCGGCGATCATTCAGGGCTATGAGGATGGCACGTACCGTCCATCAGTCCAGGTCGACCGCGCGACGATGGCTGTATACATCGCGCGGGCGATGGGCCTCACTCCCGGACCATACCAGGGAGTCTTCCGCGACATCCGGGCAGACTTCTGGGCTGCTCCTCAGATAGAGGCCCTCTACGATGCCGGAGTCGTCATGGGCTACAGCAATGGGACCTATCAACCCGCGCAGATGGTGAATCGGGCATCGATGGCCGCCTTCGTCGCGCGCGGCATGGCGGGAGGCGATTCGGCGGTGCCGCAGGCATCCGGCCGGCCAACCTTCACGGACGTGCCGCCAAGGAACTGGGCCTATAACTACATAGAGTATCTGGTCACGCGCGCAGTGGTGCTGGGCTATGCGGATGGCACATACAGACCTGGCTGGCTCGTCACACGCGACCAGATGGCGGTGTACGTCTACCGGGGGTTCATCCAGCCATCGGGTTCTGCCGTGGTTGTCGGCGGACCCGCGATCACTACTGAGGACCCCGCTGCGGCCAGCTATCACGGATGGGGATCGGTCGCCAGCTCGGAGGTCGGCGGGTCGCTCTACGCCTACGTCGTCGTCGATGCGATGCGTTTCGGCCCGGAGCTGGTCGGCCCGGACCTCTCAAACGGAACATGGCAGATCCGCTTCGAACTGCGAGATGCCGACAACCCCGACACTCCGGCGATGGGCACATCCACTGCGATCGCTCTCTTCGGCGCCAGTGACCTGGCCGCAGCGAAGATGGCCGCGCTGACCACCGGGACGCCATACTACCCGGTATCATGGAGCATTCCTGACGACCTGGCCGCCGGCGACTATGTGCTGGTGGTAACTGTCGAGGACAGCAAGGGGAACCTGCGCGAACTGCCGAGGCGTGTGCCGCTCACAATCTCGCCGTGATCGGGGACACAGGACCGTCGCAGGCCATTGGCACATCGGGCCGCCTGGGCGGCCAACCTAGAGAGCGGCGCATGGTTACCAGCCAAAAGTCGGCACATCCATCCACACGCCGCCACTCATAGCCGCTTGGTGCGCGATAATCCCAGGAACGGTGAAGTCCATGCTCCGGATGACATCGATGGGCGGGCGGACGCCGGACTCGAGCGCGTCCAGGAAGTCGCGGATCAGGTAGTACTCCGATGTGCCGTGGCCGCCATGTTTGGCCTCCTCGGGCGCACTCGGGTTCACGGTCGAAGCGGTCATCTGATCGAACTCTTGGTCACGCGTCTCGCCCTCCACATAGAGGTGCGAAACGTCTCCCGTCCATCCGCCGGAACGTGTGTTCTCTATGCACCCCTTGGTACCGTAGAGGCTATAGTAGACCATGTGCGGTCGCAGAGCGGTCTGGCTGCGGAGCACTTTGATCGCCGCTCCCTTTTCCGTCTGGAAGAGCCCGACTTCCATATCCAGGAAACCGGGCGAGTCGACACGGTCGGGGAATCGGTGGAACCCCGAATGCGCGCCGGTCGCTTTCACCACTCGATCGTCCATCAGCATCAGCAACGGCCCCAGGCAGTGAGCACAATACCAGATCGGCGGCCTCTCGTTCCGCCAGAACAGCCTGCCCGTCCCCACGTCGACAAGCAGCCTGACTATCTCGTGGATGTACTCAGCTTCGGCGTAGAAGATCTGGCCCAGCCTCCCCTCGTCTATGAGACGCTTCCACTCCCTGATGAAGTGGTAATAGCAGTAGTTCTCAGCCATCATGTACGTCATGCCGGTCTGCTTTACCGTGTTCACAATCTGTTCGCAGTCAGCCACCGTGTACGCTGCGGTCTGCTCGCAGAGCACGTGCTTACCGGCTTGCATGGACTCGATGGACTGGGAGGCGTGAAACGCAATCGGTGTGGCGACTATGACGATATCGATCGGCGCGTTGAGGAAATCCTCGAAACGGGTGAATAGCTGCCGGTCAGACAGCCCAAACGCCGCGCCCGTCTGCGCCAGCGTTTCCTCGCTGATGTCACAGAGAGCACCGACTTCGACTCTGGGATGGGCCGAGAAGACGCTGACGAATCCTCTTCCGCGGCTCAGTCCGACTATCCCGACACGCCATTTCCTCATACGATGTACCTCGCAACCATTCCCTGGGCTGTACCGACGCAGTGTATCCATTTCTCAGTAAGCTGCATCCCGTCCTGCCCTGAGGCGCGTGTCGATAGGAACGGCGGACACTGCTCGCACAGAGCATCTGTGTAGGGCCTGTGACTCCATAAGCGAGGACAGAGGCAGGAAACGCCCATGAGCGGGAGATGCAGTTCCGATGAGCTCACACTGGCCGTAGAGGCTACGACGCTGCGCCGAAACCGCCGCTGAACTCGGGCAGGTAATCTTTCTGTAGCTCCAGCATTTCGTCGATGAGCTTCTCCGCCTTCTCTACGGAGTTCACCACCGGATCGACGAGCAGCGCCTGGAGCAGCAGACTGCGCGAGCGATGCCTGTAGGCCTCGACAACCAGTTCCTGAATCGAGGCCTGAGTGCGGCAGAAGGCGGCCAGCGCTTCGGGGAGCGGGCCGATCTTCTGCGGCTGAACGCCCCCTTCATCCACCCATGCCGGCACCTCGACCACCGCGTCTCGGGGGAGCTCAGCGACATAACTACCGCTGTTGAGGACGTTCACCGAATCCGCCCAGTAGCGCTGGCCGAGCTCGATGGACTTGATGATCGGGACCGCCAGCTCACCGCTCGGCCCCAAAGCGCCATCGTCGAGTGGGAGCTCGCCCGACGCATAGCGCTCGAGTCGCGACGCCTTTGGCGCAGAGTCCACACGCGGCACCTGGCGGCTTTCGAGGCCGTAATGCCACTTCACACCGGTGAACTCTGAGCCAAACGACAGGTACTCGCCAATATGATCATCGGAGGGATAAGTGTACAGACCGAATACATCCAGCATCTTCCTCACCATGGGCGGCAGGGCTGGACACCTGGGATCGGAGAGAGCGCGCTCGCGAAACTTGGGATAGAGATCGGCCCCGGTCTTGCGGTCAGCGATTCTGGTCACCCAGAAGAAGTGGTTCAGGCCGCCGGACACGATATCGAGCTCCTCGAGCGGCATTCCCAGGATCTCGCTGATCCCCGACAGCGCGCCGCCGGTGCCGTGGCACAACCCGATGGCCCGTACCTTGGTCAGGTCCGACACCGCTCTGATGATGCGAGACTCCGGGTTGGTGAAATTCAACAACAGCGCATCCGGACACAGGCTCTCGATGTCCCGGCAAATCGGGATCATCAACTCGAAGTTGCGCATGGCATGGAATGCCGCGCCGGGCCCGCCGTTCTCCCCCAGGACGTGCCTGAAACCGTAGGCCAGCGGGACTCTGAAATCCTGCTCCCAGAGGGGATAGCGTTTGATCGCCACTGAGGTGATGACATAGTGCGCACCGTCCAGCGCCTTACGCCGGTCGGCGGTGGCAATAATCTGCACACGGGACTTGTAGTGCGCTCTGACACGCAGCGCGAACTTGTGCATGCGCTCGAGCCCGGACTGGTCGATGTCGACCAACGTCAAGGTGCACTCGCGCTCGCCGAAATCAGGCGTGCCCAACACCTCTGCGATGATCCCTCTCCCGAACCCGCTTCCCGCGCCGATGGCCACGATGCTCAGCGGCGATGCCATATCTCGTCCTCCCTGACGTGTTCCAGCATCCGGTCGCGACCAGGCCGCGGCCTGCTTCCGGGACACTGGTGCCGGCAGGAGCGCGAGCCCCTGCCAGACGAGTCTTCGACCGCTAGACGCCAAAGCCTCCCTGTCACCTCGCGCCTCGCAGAGAACGCAGATGCACCTCTCTGCACGCGAGGCCCATTTCACCGCTGAGGTCCTGGCAAACCGCACATCAGCGCAAGATGGGCTTGCAGAGGATCTCGTGAATGCGGACTTCCTTCAGTTTGTTGCTCGACGCCGCCGTGGCCAGGATGGCCGTGTCCGCGCCGCGGCCGCTGCCGGCCACAACGATCGTCTGCTCTCCCTGCTCCACCATGCCCCCATCCGCCGCCATGAGGAGGATCTCCACGCAGACCTTCATGCCTTGGCCGAAGGTGCGGAGTATGTTGGCCAAAGCCGTCGGAGCAGTAGTGCCGTAGAAGTCGCTGGTGTGGAACAGCATCGTCGCCCAGTGCACGCGATGCCCGGCGCGCTCCAGCTCTCTCGCCAGATCCATGTCGAACTGGTTCGTCTCGCGGAACCCGCGCTGATGCGGAATCACGACGAGCTTCACGTCGGTACCCGAGAACGCCTGATTCGCCTCACGCGCGGTGTCACCCCTGGTCGATGCCAGCACGACTCTCTTGACGCCGGCTTCGGCGGCCCGCTTCTTCACCAGCGCCAGCACGGCAGTGGTGTTGGTCGGCCCGGTCTCTTCGAAGTACGTAATGGTTGCATTCATGCTCACGCCTCCTTTGGTACAACTGGACCGTTCTTCGCCGAGCAGGGACTCCCTCCCCACGCATGCGATGTGGCGTGCTCCCGGCTGGCGACAGATCCCTTCCAGAAGCGCAATCGCGCGCGACGTAACAAGTGGACAGTTGGGGCCCAGCTTCCCTTGACGCTGGACAGCCAATGCCCAAGACTGCCTATGGAGTTCGCGTGAGGCCACGCCGAGAGGATGGAGTGTCGCGATGCCGCAGGTCAGACAGGTCGAAAAGGTACTCCGCAGCAAGCCCACAGTTGAGGGCGCGGGGGTCCACTTGAGGCGCGCATTCGGGTTCCACGAAGTACGTCAGTTTGATCCTTTTCTGCTGCTGGACGATTTCCGTAGCTCAAATCCGGCCGAGTATCTGGCTGGTTTCCCCTGGCACCCCCACCGGGGGATCGAGACGATCACATACGTCATCCAGGGCCGAGTCGAGCACGGCGACAGCATGGGCAATGCCGGAGCGATCGGTCCCGGCGATGTGCAGTGGATGACGGCCGGCAGCGGCATCATCCATCAGGAGATGCCGAAGGGCCGGGATGACGGACTCATGGGGGGATTCCAGCTCTGGGCGAACTTGCCGGCATCCCACAAGATGATGGACCCGCGCTATCGCGGCATAGAGGCCCCGGATATCCCGGAGGTGGCGCTGAATGGCGGAGCGAGAGCGAAGATCGTCGCCGGCAAGGTCGGCGGCGTCATAGGGCCGGTCAGGGGTATCGTGACGGACCCGGAATACCTGGACATCACCGTCCCCGCTGATTCTCAGCTCTCCCATACGGTCGAGGCCGGTCGCACGGTACTGGCCTACGTAATCGATGGGAAGGGCTATTTCGACCAGCGGCGAGATTCGTTCGTCTTCGAGGCCGAAGGCGCGAACTACTTCGATCTCGAGCGAGATTGCCTGTTTGGATCCGGCACTCTCGTGGTATTCGGTGACGGCAACGAACTGGTGGTAGCCACCTCGAGCAGCCCGGTCAGGTTCCTGCTGTTCGCAGGGAAGCCTATTGGTGAACCCGTGGCCTGGTACGGTCCGATCGTCATGAACACACAGGCCGAGCTGCAGATCGCGTTCGAAGAGTATCGGAAAGGGACTTTCATCAAGCACGGGTGACGCGCGCCAGCTCAGCGCACTGGCGACACAGATGGAACGGGTTGCACCTGAAACCGGCCTAGTGCAGTCGGCGCATCAGGGGCTGCAGTTGCACGCGGGCTTTCTCGATATTCTGCTCCCAGCGCCCAACATCACCGGCGACCCAGCCTTCGCAGGCGTAGGCGATGCAGAGCAATGCGTCCTGGAAGAGATCGTGCGGATCGGACCATTCGGCAGGGGGAACGATTTCGTCGAACTTTACGAAGAGATTGCGGGAGCGGCGAGCCAGCAGCTCGATTCGCGATCTCTCTTCGCTGGAGACGGCGCCATTCGGCGACGCCAGCGCATCGATCTTCCCCCAGATCCCGCCGAATCGAGACATGATCGGGGCCATCTCCTCTCGGTACCGGCGTCGTTCGCGCATCTGCGTCAGGACTTCACCCAACGATTCC
>JBEKKD010000096.1:0-11179 GCA_050010895.1 Armatimonadota bacterium | reverse complement strand
AATGGATTAGAGGGTGGTCTGTCTTACCGACTGTTTCCTCGTCGTGTACCTCTTCCTCACAGCGGCGCTTGCACGCGCCTTGGGCAGAGGAGATGGTCGATGAGAGTCAGATGGCTTCTGGCGACGTGTGCCATCGTCGTAGCGGCTGCGACGGCGGCGGGACTACACTCACTTGGCGCTTTGCCTCCGGCTGACGGAGCTCGCCGGGTTCCGGCGCAGGAACTCCCGCTGGGGACGGCCGGGCTTTCCCCGTTCGAGGTGAGGTGGGCGCCTGGCGTGCTTCAGGCGGCCAACATGTACTTCCCGGCGGAGCTTGAGATGCTCGAGGTGGTCCACTCGGAGCCGACGAAGCAACAAGCGGTCGAGCTTGTCACTCGCATCGGCATGCCGCTTTCCCCGGAGGCGCTGGCACAGCTTCCGGAGCAGTCCATAGCAGAGAAGGGATGCTATCGGTGGCGCTTCGGACCCCTTGACCTGAACGTGTTCCGTGACGGCAACCTGGGGCTGTTCTGGCCGGATCGGGATCCGGTGCGGGAGCATTTTACAAATCCGAACGCGAAGGCCGCATCGGCGCTGACTGTCGATGAGGCGGTTGCGATAGCGGATGCGTTCGTCAAAGATGCGGGATTGCTCCCGGATGGGGCGCGGATGACAGATGTGGTTCCAAAGATAGCGGTCCACCGCTACAACGATGCCACGGGCAAGGATGAGACCACGGTGCTGGCGCTGTCCGTGATCTATCGCCGCTTCCACGATGGCATCCCGGAGGGGAGCATCGGCGTGTCTGTGAACGGCGAAGGCGAGATCGTCAAGGTAAACAGGAACATGCGCAACCTTCGCTCGCTCGGGCGATATCCGATCCTGCGCCCGGAGGAGGCCAGAGCGATGATCTGGTCTCCGACATCCAGGGTGGAGCTGGGGACTAATGCGCCTCGCTACAGGCCGGTGAAGGCAGCTATCGAGCAGGTACAGATGGAGTACTATGACGGGGCGACTGCATGGCGCTACGATACCATCCAGCCGGTCTACATCTTCACTGGCAGCGGCCGCGACGGCGCGGGCCGCCCAAATTCCTTCACGGCAATGGTCCCAGCGGTCCGACCGGAGTTCCTGGAGCCGGTGGACTTACCGGGCGCTGGTGGCGCGGCGGTCGGGTCAGCCGCTAGCGTGGCGCCGGGAGCGCCCGCCAAGCATGCTGCACCCGCGAAGGCGAAGCCACGGTAGGGCCGGAGCTCATACCGGTCCCGACCCCCGACATTGGATTGCATCCCGCTCTCCGGTTTCGGGGGTACGTCTGAGCGAAGTCGAGGGGGCCACGCCGTTCTGATGCGGGTAACGGCGGGATTCTTCGCCTCGCGCTGCGCGTTCGCTCAGAATGACATACCGGCGTAACCCGCGCTCTGGGTCTGCGCGCGCCCCTCCTTGCCAATCCCCTCCCGGATTCGGTACAATGGACCCGTCGAACCCCGTGGAGGTCTTCCGCCTATGTCCGGTCATTCCAAGTGGCATAATATCAAGCTCCGCAAGCAAGCGCAGGATGCCCGTAAGAGCAAAATTTTCGCGAAGATCTCGCGCGAGATCATGGCGGCAGCCCGCGCGGGCGGCGGCGACCCGGGGTCCAACGTGCGCCTGCGACTGGCGATGGACAGGGCGCGAACGGCCGGAATGCCCCAGGACAATGTGAAGAGGGCCATCCAGCGAGGCACGGGCGAGGTCGGGGGCGCGCAATACGAATTCATGACGTATGAGGGATATGCGCCGGGCGGCGTGGCGGTGATGGCCCAGGTGCTCACAGATAACCGCAACAGAACCGTGGGCGAGCTGCGCAGCGCCTTCGGCCGCAACGGCGGCACGCTGGCGGAGTCGAACGCGGTGGCGTGGCTGTTCCAGCAGAAGGGCGTGGTCATCGTCTCGAGAGAGGGCGCCCCGGACGAGGACAAGGTGCTCGAAGTGGCGCTGGAAGCCGCGGCCGAGGATATGCAGAGCGACGAGACCTGCTACGAGATCCGCACCGCGCCGGGAGACCTGGAAGCCGTGAAGCAGGCGCTGGAGGCGGGCGGTATCCCCTTCGAGAGCGCCGAAGTGACGATGCTGCCGCAGACGCGGGTGACGTTGAAAGAGAAGGAAGCGCAGCAGGTGCTGCGACTGATGGACGCGCTGGAGGAACTCGAGGACGTCCAGCAGGTGTACGCGAATTTCGATATTCCTGATGCCATTATGGAGCAGATCGCGGCGTAGGTGATCGGACACGTCGAGAGGAGGCGTGTGAATGGCTGAGAGCAAGTGCGGTGGCGGTCCCATCTCGGGCGGCGTCATCTGGCTGATCGGCTGGCTGTTCACGCTGGCGTACGCTCACCTTGGCCCGGCGAAGGCGATTCTCGCGCTGATCGTCTGGCCGTACTTCCTCGGCGCGGCCGTAGCGGGGAAATAGCGGGAGGCCGGAGTTCGCCGCGGCCGGCGCGATTCACAACGGGGGCGCAGGGACAGGCCCTGCGTCGGAGAAGGGTGAGGAACGGCTTCCTTCGCTCAGGACGTGCCTGATGGGCGGAAGCGCTCGGCGGGTCGGGGAACGGAAGTGTGGGGTCGCCTCGTGAAGTACGGGGAGAGGCGGCGGATTTGAATTTGGATTTGGATGTGATCTTGCCGCGGGTACAGAAGCCCGCACGTTATACCGGTGGCGAGTGGAACGCGATCCGCAAGGATCCGGCGTCGGTTCGCGCTCGCTTCGCCCTCTGCTATCCCGACAGCTACGAACTCGGGATGTCCCATCTCGGGCTGCAGGTCCTCTACCACGTTCTCAACAGTCATCCCGACTTCGCGGCCGAGAGGTGCTTCGCGCCCTGGCCGGACATGGAGCAAGAGCTGCGATCGCGGGGCCTGCCGCTGTTCTCGCTGGAGTCGCGCACGCCCCTGCGCGAGTTCGACGCCATTGGCATCACGCTGCCCTATGAGCTGACCTACACCAACGTCCTCAACATGCTCGACCTCGCGGGAGTGCCGGTGCGCGCGGCCGATCGCGGGCCGGGCGATCCTCTCGTGATCGGGGGAGGCCCAGGGGCGGTGAACCCGGAGCCGCTGGCGGCGTTCTTCGACGGAATCCTGATCGGCGAAGGCGAGGACGCTATCATCGAGATCGCGGAAGCCGCGGCACTCAAGGACCGCCGAGCCGCGTTGGATAGCCTTGCGCAGATCGAGGGGATGTATGTCCCGTCTCTCTACCGATACGCGCCGGCCGGCCTCGGCCCTCTCGGTGCAGTGGCGCCGCTGGATGGCGCTCCCGCGCACATCCCCAGGCGGTTCGTTGCCGACCTCGACGCCGCTCCTTTCCCGACGCATCAGATCGTACCGTTCATCGAGACCGTACATGCGCGGGCGACGCTGGAGCTGATGCGGGGCTGCGCCCGCGGCTGCCGTTTCTGCCAGGCGCGCGCAGCCTATGCGCCCCGACGCCAGCGCAGCATCGAGACCATCCTGCGGCAGGCGGAGGAGGCGGTCGCGGCGACGGGCTACGACGAGATCTCGCTGCTGGCGTTCACCAGCGTGGACTACCGCGACATCGAGGGACTGGTGGGAGCGCTGGTCGAGCGATTCGGCGAGCGCGGCATCGGGGTCGCGCTGCCGTCTCTGCGGGTCGACGCCTTCTCGGTGTCGCTCGCGAACAAGATTCAGGAGGTCCGCAAGAGCGGGCTGACGTTTGCTCCGGAGGCCGGCACGCAGAGGCTGCGCGATGTCATCCGGAAGCAGGTGACCGAGGACGACCTGTTCGCGGCGGCGGATGCCGCTTTCTCGTCGGGCTGGCATCGCATCAAGCTGTACTTCATGATCGGGCTGCCGACGGAAATGGACGAGGATGTGGAGGCGATCGGCGATCTGGTGAACCGGCTGGTCGCGTTCGGGCGGGGCGCGCTGGGGAGCAGGCGGGGCCGCCTACAGATCGGCGTCAGCGTCGCTGCATTCGTGCCGAAGCCGCATACTCCATTCCAGTGGATGGCGCAAGACGAGATGGAGGTGATCGAGCGCAAACAGCGGATACTTCAGCAGGCGCTGCGCGATCGAGCGATCAAGCTGTCGTGGACCGACCCGAAGGTGAGCGCGCTGGAGGCGGCGATCTCTCGCGGCGATCGGCGCATCGGGGGCGCCATCGAGGCGGCCTGGCGGATGGGTTCGACCTTCGACGCGTGGAATGAGCGGTTCGATTTCGAGCGGTGGCAGCGCGCATTTCAGGAGGCGGGGATCGCGATCCACGACTATGCCAACACCCCGCTGGGGTTCGATGCGCCGCTGGCATGGGACCACGTCGATTGTGGGAATGAGAAAGACGCGCTGCGCCGGGAAGCGGAGCGCGCGCTGAGCGTCGAGGCGATCTGATGGCACAGATCATCTGCCAGTATCGCAAGGGAGAAGACGCGAGTTGGATCTCCCACCTCGACGTGAAGCGGACGCTGGAGCGCGCGATGCGGCGCGCGCAGCTTCCGCTCGCCCTGACCGAGGGCCACAATCCCCATCCGAAGCTAAGCTTCGGGCCCCCGTTGCCGGTTGGCATCACCGGGAGCGCAGAGGTATTCGCCATCCATCTCGGCTCGACGCTTGCGCCGGACGCGGTGAAGGAGCGGCTGAACGCGCAGCTTCCACCAGGGCTCCAGATACTGGAAGCGTGGGTTCTGCCAGGGTATAGGAAGAAGGAAACGTTCGGCGAGATCGATGTCGCCGAGTACGAGGTGATGGTCGGCGGCATCGGCGCGGACGAGGTCGAGGCGCGCATCGCCGAACTGCTGGCGCGGGAGCAGTTGATAGTGCAGCGCGGTGGTGATCGCCCGGAGCGCTCGATCGACGTGCGGCCGTTCATCCTCACGGTGTCCGTGACGGGATCGGAAGATGGCGAAGTGAGCCTGCGGATGCGGCTGAAGACGGGGAGCCACGGAGGCGCGCGGCCGCAGGAGATTGTGGAGCTGTTAGGGCTTCACGAAGGTGACGGCCCGGTTCGCTGTCACCGCACAGGATTGTATGCCAGCCAGCAGGAGGCTCCACGGCCGGCCGCTCAGACGCGGCGGCGATGGAGCCAGACGCGGGGCCGCAGGACGTAGATGCCCCTGTGGGCACACGCGAGAGTGCGCATGGCTGAGCGGGCCCCCGGACGGGGTTCCTGCATCGGAACGTGATGTGTGCGTTCAATGGCGAACGCACACATCTGAGGAAAAGAACAGGAATACGAGAGCAGGTTTCTATGAAGAAAGAGATCATCGTCAACGCGGACGAACTCGAATCGCGGGTGGCGATATTGGAGGACGGCCAACTCGCCGAGCTGCTCGTGGAACGTGAGCTGCGAATGGTCGGGAGTATCTACAAAGCGCGCGTGATGAGCGTGCTTCCCGGAATGGACGCCGCGTTCGCGGACGTCGGGCTGGAGAAGAACGTCTTTCTGTGCGCGGACGACGCCGGGTTCGTGAGCAGGGATGGGGCGGCCGCGAGCGCCGCGCCGCGGTCGCTGTCGATTTCGGAGCGGGTGAAGGAGAACCAGGAGGTTGTCGTTCAGATCGTGCGCGCGCCGGTGGGCAGTAAAGGAGCGCGGGCGACGACCAGGTTGGCGCTCCCCGGGCGGTACCTGGTGCTGTTGCTGTACGATGGCCGGCAGGTGGGCGTCTCGCGCAAGATCGAGGATCGCAAAGAGCGGGAGCGGCTGCGCAAAATCGGCGAGAAGATCCGGCCCGATGGCATGGGCCTGATCGTCCGCACGGAGGCGGAGACCCGCGTCCGGAAAGACCTCGAAGCCGACCTGAAGGTACTGCTGGACCTGCGCGATCGGATGGTCAAGAAGGCCGAGCACACGCGGGCGCCGGCGCTGCTGCATCAGGATCTGACGCTCACCTATCAGGTGATCCGCGACGTGTTCACCGACGACGTCAACAGCCTGGTGATCGACTCGAAGAGCGCGCACGACAACGCGATCGAGTTGGTGGAGGCGATTGCGCCCAGCCTGCGCCGGCGAGTGAAGCGCTATCGGGGGAAGCTGCCGATCTTCCACAAGTACGGCATCGAGGGTGAGATAGACCGGCTGCTGCGGCGGCGGGTGTGGCTGAAGGCCGGCGGCTATATCAGCATCGATCAGGCGGAAGCATTCACGGCGATCGACGTCAACACCGGCCGCTATACCGGCACGACGGGGCTTGCGGACACGATTCTGCGCACCAACCTGGAGGCCGCGGACGAGGTCGCGCGTCAGCTCCGGCTGCGCGATCTGGGCGGGATCATCGTCATCGATTTCATCGACATGGACCGCCCGCGCCACCGCCAGCGGGTGATGAAAGCGTTCGAGGACGCGCTGAAGCGCGACCGTCAGAAGACCAAGATCATCCACCTCAGCCCGCTGGGGCTGATCGAGATGACGCGCAAGCGGCGCGGCGAGAGCCTGATGGGGATTCTCACCGAGACCTGCCCGCACTGCGCCGGGTTGGGGCGCATCCGTAACAACCTGACGGTTGCGCTGAAGATCGAGCGCGAGCTGCGGCGGCTTGCCGCAGAGGACAAGGCGCAGGCGCTGATCGTGCGGGCGGCGCCGAGAGTCGCGGCGATTCTGATCGGAGACGGCGGGCAGCGCGCGGCAGCGCTGGAGAAGCTTACGGGGCGACCCGTGTACATTCGCGCAGATGAGCGCATGCCACAGGAGGAGCAGGAGGTCGTTCCGACAACGCTGGCTCAGGCGGTGCACGATCTCAGGCTCTTCCACAAGAACGACGAGGTGGTGGTCGAGCACCTGGACGCGCGCGAGCCGACGTCGGCCGATGAGGTCTACGGGTGGGCGGACGGTTTCCGGGTGCAGGTTGACGCCGCCGCTCCCGGCGGCGAGTCGCAGACCGTGATATTGAGCGATGCCGGGCATTCGTTCGGGCGAGGCCTGGTGAAGGGCGCCGTGTTGCCGGCAGAAGAGCCGGAGAAGCCGCGGCGTCGCAGCGCTCGCGGCGCCCGCGGACGGGGGCGCGGAAGGCAGAAAGAGGCCGCTGTCGAGACGCCCGCGCCACCCGTCCCGAACGTTCACATCGAAGCCCCCGAGGCGACGGCCGCGCTCGCGCCCCCGACGCCGTTGGAGACGACCGCCGCCGAACAGCTACAGGAGAAGAAGCCACGAAGGCGACGCGGCGGCGCCGCGCGGCGGGGGCGAGGGCGGAAGGGAGCCGCGGCGACCGCCCCGGAAGCGCCTGAAGCGCCGCCGGTCGCGGCAGCGGCGGCGAGCCCTGATGGAGCGGCAGCGCAGCCGGCGAAGCCGCGGACGAGCCTCTTGCGGCGCGGCGCACGGACGCGGACGCGCCCTTCGGCCGCAGAGCCGATCGCCGGCCGACCCATCGCCCCGGAACCGGCGCCGGTGGCCTCGCCGGCCGCGCCGACGGAGGGCGGGGCACAGCGGCGGACGGGGTTGCTGCGGCGGGGCGCGCGGTTGATACGGGCGAGGCGATAGGCCGGTGGCGAGCGCAGGTTGCCGCTTACCACGTTCGCGACGGAACGACGCCATCGGGGCGATGCGAGAACATGCGGGGCAGGAGCTTCAGTCGCCTCGGGCGACGCGTCTTCTGCTCCACGGCTAGGGAAAGCACGTAGGGCAGGAGCGCGTCTCCTGCCCCGTTGCCAGGGAAAGGCATCTATGCGCGAGGTCCAGTGGGAACGCTTATTTCCGAAAGAATTCGCGGAGGCGATCGCCGAGCGCCCGGTGTGCTATATGCCGGTTGGCACGCTCGAGCGGCACGGATCGCATTTGCCGTTCGGGCAGGATGCGATGAAGGCGCACGGGCTGTGCGTGCGGGCAGCACAGAAGCACGGGGGGGTGGTGCTGCCGCCCCTGCACTGGGGCACGCATGGGTGGTGGGCGGAGGCGTACCGGCAGGGATTGGATGGCGATAACCCGCGGCGCAAGCAGCCCCCCGGCAGCGTCTACATCAGCGAGGGCCTGTTGATCAGCCTGCTGCTGACGATGTTTCGCGAGGTGGAGCACGCGGGGTTCGAGGTGATCGTCGCGTTGACCGGGCACTATCCGACGGTGCAGGTGGATGCGGTGAAGAACGCGGCGCGGCAGCACATGTCGCAGAGCAAGACGAAGGTATGGGCGCTCTGCGAGCCGGAGCTATCGGGGGAGGTCGAGGTCGGCAGCGATCACGCGGGCAAGTGGGAGACCTCTATCTTCTGGGCGCTCTACCCGGATCTGGTGAAGATGGATCGCTGCCCCGACCCGGAAACAGGCGAGTTCCTCTGGTGCCCGAAGGAGGCGCTGGAGGCCTCGCCGGAGCTGGGCGAGAGGGTCGTAGACTATATCGCGGACCAGCTCGGGGAGGGCGCGCGGAGGCTGCTGGGGGGAGGCTGAGGCGGCTGCGTCGCCTCGTTTCGGGGCTGAAGTCCCGAAACACCGGAAGACCCCCACGGTCGCTCGCCTACGGCGAGCTTCCCTCGGGATGACAATTCGGCCGGCGAATGCCCCGGACTGGAACGGAAGGCGAGGCGGCGGCATGAGAGCGATGGTGCTGGACAAGCCCGGGCCGACCGAGACGTCGCCGCTGGTGGAGCGCGACGTGCCGACTCCCGAGCCGGGGCCGGGCGAGATGCTGGTGCGAGTCGATGTGTGCGGGGTGTGTCGCACCGATCTGCACGTGGTGGAGGGCGAACTGCCACCGCACAAGCAGCCGGTGATCCCCGGACACATGACGGTGGGGGCGGTCGAAAAGCTGGGGCCGGGCGCGTCGCGGTTCAGGATCGGCGATCGGGTTGGTGCGGCGTGGCTGCACGCGACCGATGGGAGGTGCGAGTGTTGCCGGCGCGGGAGTGAGAACCTGTGCGTCTCGCCGACGTTCACGGGGTACGACGTGGACGGTGGGTATGCGGAGCACGCGGTGGCGCGCGAGGACTTCGCGTACGCGCTTCCCGCCGGTGCCGATCCGATGATGATCGCACCGCTCCTGTGCGCGGGGATCATCGGCTATCGCGCGCTGAAAAGGAGCGAGATCAAGCCGGGGCAGCGACTCGGGCTGTACGGGTTCGGCGCGTCGGCCCATATCGTCATCCAGGTCGCGCTCCACTGGGGCTGCCAGGTCTACGTGTCGAGTCGCGATGCGAAGCACCGGGAACTGGCGAAGGAACTGGGCGCGCGCTGGGTCGGGAGCGACAAGGACGCGCCGCCGGAGAAGCTCAACGCGGCCATCCTGTTCGCGCCCGTCGGAGACCTGGTGCCGGGGATCATGGAGTCGCTCGACAGAGGCGGCACGTGCGCCATCGCCGGCATCTATCTCACCGACATCCCGGCGCTGAACTACGATCGACACCTGTTCCAGGAGCGCACGCTGCGGAGTGTCACCGCGAACACGCGAGAGGACGGGCGGGAGCTGATGCAGCTCGCGGTCGACGTGCCGCTGCGGCCGCACGCTCAGGAGTTCGCGCTATCGGACGCGAACGACGCGCTGCGGCGGCTGAAGCACGACGAGATCACCGGCGCGGCGGTGCTGAGGGTGAGGAGTTAGCCAACCACGAGCGCGCTACGGACTCACCTCTATCTCGTACGTCTGCGTGGCCGGGCCCATCGTCTCAACGCTGACGCCCGTGACATCCCTTCGTCCCCAGGCCAGTTGATCCAAATCGAGCTCCTCCACGTCCCGCTGGAGCGTCACTGCGATGATGACCTCAGTACGTCCGGGAGCGTCGGGCGCGCCGGAGAGCAGCCCGGTCGCCTCGTCGATTTTCATCCAGGCAGGCCCCTTGAGAAGCGCGTACCTGGGCGCCTGGATGTCCCAGAAGCGCACCACTTCTCTGTGCCACACGGGCCCCTGGAGGATGGCGGCCCTCTCCTCGGGAGGCCAGAAGTCCGGCACTTGCTCCGTCGTCACACCCCGTAGGCCGGGGTCGCCCAACGATCGGATCGTGCCGGCCTGGTAACGGTAGCGATCCCCAACCCTCGCGGTCACCACCGGACTCGTATAGATGAACGGCCTGGGAGCCGCCGCATAATCCGAAGACCAGCTCCGGTTACCGTGCCGGTCCACTGCGACCACTCGGTAGAAGGCCCGGTTGGCATTGGGCAGCGCGAGCCCGGCGCCCACGACGACCAGCTCTGTCTCCGCCGTCTCCGCGATGAAGTTCGCCGGAAACTGCCCGGCGAGCACAGCGTCTCGCCAGTCGCCGGCGTAGAAGTCCATCACCGCATAGGGCTCGTCGCTCACCGAGAAGCCCTTCTCGTCGCTCCCGTACACGCGGTACGTCGCCAGCGCTCGGCCTGCCGGATTGGGCTGCCAGCGGAGCGTGCCGATGCCCCGGTCGGCGTCGAAGTCAAGGCGCACGCCCATCGGCGGCGCCGGCGCGCGGGGCGTGAAGCGCCAGGTGGCGCTCCATGGGCCCCAGACGCCGCTCGCGTTCTTGGCGCGCACGCGCCAGTAGTACTCCCTATCCGGCGCCAGCAGCCCGACGTACGGAAGCGTGTACTGAGGCCTGCCGCTATCGGCTGTGTTCGGGATCAGCTTCCTGAAGTTGGGAGAGAGCGGCCACCGCATATCGGGGTATTCCGAGAGCTCGAAGAGATAGTCGGCCGATCCGTCGCCCTCCGGGCCGGCAGGCGCTCGCCATGCGAAGACGATGTCAGTGCCCTCCGTCTCACCGCCGTCCGGAGGGAAGAGCGCAGAGGGCGGCGCCGCCGGCGGCGCGGAGGCCGACCGCTCGACCCACTCGTGGGTAACCCGGATCTTCCAGTCGCCCGGCGACTCGTCCGTGTAGACGAACCTGTTCTCACCCACCACCATACCGGGTAGGGCAAGTGGCGCCATCTGCACGTCGTTGCGGATGGCGAGGCGCTCGAGCCGGGCATCGCCGGACAGCTCGCACTTGAGCTGATATCGGTAACGAGCCGGGCCCTCCCGCGGGAACAGCGCGTCCAGGTCCGGCCCGACCTCCTGCCAGCTCTCGCCCTCCCAGGAGAGGAAAAACCGGGCTCCGCTGCCCTCCACCTCGAGCTGCCCTCCCACGAACACGTACGGGCTGCGCATCGTCCAGATTATCAGGCCCACCTTGCCGGCGTCGGCGGCCAGGCCCGCGGAGGTGACCCGGACGTTCTCCACGACGTCGGCCCCGTGCCGCCACACGGCCTTGGCCAAGTCGGGCCGGTACTCCCAGATGCCGTTGCAGATGGTGTCGGCGTGCTCCTGGCCGAACGCCGCCA
>JBEKKD010000095.1:0-12745 GCA_050010895.1 Armatimonadota bacterium | reverse complement strand
TATCTCGCGGCACTGCAAGCGGGTGGTCAACATCAGAGACGGACTGGTGCAGGGCGACGAGCCGGTGACAGACCGGCTGTTCGCCCGCGACCTGATGGCGCGCAGCCCGGAGATGGAGAAAGCACCGTGAACCTGTGGCAGAGCATGAGGCTGGCCTGGCGGGAGCTGGGCCGGAACAAGATGCGTACGGGCCTCACCATGCTAGGCGTAATCATCGGCGTGAGCGCGGTGATCACGATGGTGGGGCTGGGTACGGGCGCCGGCGCGAAGGTGAGCGAGAGCATCGCGTCCTTGGGTACCAACTTGCTCACCGTTCAGCCCGGTAACCCTATGAGCCGCTTTGGCGGACAGGCCGGCACCGGGTCCAAATTGACCGAGGATGACGCGAAGGCGATCACACACCACTTTCCACAGTCGGTGATGGCGGTGGCGCCCCAGGCGCGGGGCGCAGTGCAAGTGAGACTGGGAGACAAGACCTGGCAGACCCAAATAGTCGGCACCACCCCGGACTACCGGTCTGTCAACAACGCCCCTGTCGACCGAGGCCGGTTCATCACCCAGTCGGATGTGGACGGCCGGCTGAAGGTGGCGCTGCTTGGCCCAACTGTGGTGGATCAGTTGATGGGCAGCTACACTGCCAACCCCGTGGGGATGGACGTGCTGGTCAACCGTATTTCGTTCCACGTGGTCGGGGTCTTGAAGTCCAAGGGGTCGGGCGCCTTCGGCCAGGATCAAGATGACGTGATTGTCATCCCGGTGAGTACCGCGCTCCGGCGCGTCTTGAACCGGACCTATCTGAGCAGCATCGGTATCGAAGCCGCCTCCAAAGGAGACATGGACCTGGCTACAGAGCAAATGTCCCGGCTGCTGCGCCAGCGGCACCACATTCTGCCGCCCTACGACCAGAATGACGATTTCAACGTCCGCAGCCAGACCGGCCTCATGGAAACGTTCCAGACCGCCACCAGCACCATGACCAATCTGCTGGCGGGCATCGCCGTGGTCTCGCTGATTGTGGGCGGCATCGGGATCATGAACATCATGCTGGTCTCGGTCTCGGAGAGAACGCGAGAGATCGGCCTGCGCAAGGCCGTTGGCGCCACCAGCCGGGACATCCGGCTCCAATTTGTGATCGAGTCCTGCGTGATTGCGGGCGTGGGCGGGCTGTTCGGGGTGGGGCTGGGAGTGCTCGGCGCGAACCTGCTGGGACGGGCGCTACAGACGAACGCCCTGATCACCCCACAGTCCGTCATCCTTTCCGTCGGCGTGGCGGCCGCAACTGGCCTCTTTTTCGGCATCTATCCAGCGCAAAAGGCGGCCCAACTCAGCCCGATTGAAGCCTTGCGGTACGAATAGCCGCTCGTCTCCGGTGGGGCAGGCTAGTCCTGCCCCACCGTCGTCCACTTCCTAGCTCCCCGTCTTGTCCACAGAATCGTCCACGACCGCGGCACTTGCCTTCCAACTCGCACAGGGAGAAAGGCTGCGCGCCGGTAAGTGTTGAAATGTCGATGGATGGCAAGCGCTATCTGTCTTGCGCCGCGTGCATGTGATTGACGTTACGCGGCCGCGGGCGGGTGCGCGCATCGACGCAACGGGCAAGGAGGTCGACGCGTGTCGAGTTGGACGCCGGTTGTGGCTGCCGGTTCTGGTGGGATCGCAGGGCCGATGGTCGGGCGGGAATCGATCTGGCCCTTCTTCCTCTATGGCGCCCTGGTTGTGGCTCTCACCGCCGGCATGCTGATCCTCTCCCATCTGCTCGGCGAGCACCACCGCGCACTTGGAAAGAACCTCCCATACGAGTCGGGCATTACCCCGACCGGCACAGCGCGTCTGCGGTACGGAATCCACTTCTACACGGTCGCTATCTTCTTCATCCTGTTCGATGTCGAAGCCATCTTCTTGTACGCATGGGCGGTGGCAATGCGGGAGTTGGGCTGGCCGGGCTACGTGGAGATCGTGCTCTTCGTGGTCGTTCTTTTTCTGGGGCTCGTTTACATCTGGCGCCTCGGCGGCCTCGACTGGAGCCCGGCCCGCCGGCGAGCGGCTCTTATTCGTCATGGAACGACTGCCCCTGCCGAGGAGGACAGCAAGCTCATGGAGACACCGAGGTGATGCCGCGCCGCTCGCATGAGGCGCGACCGGAGTCCGCGTCCTCCGGCCTCGGTTTCGTCTTTGCTCGGCTGAATGACCTCGTTAGCTGGGGCCGCAAGAACTCCATGTGGCCCTTCGGCTTCGGTACGTCATGTTGCTTCGTGGAGATGATGGCCAGTATCACCAGCAAGCACGACATCGCGCGGTTCGGCGCCGAAGTCATTCGTCAAACACCCCGCGAGGCCGACATAATGGTGATCGCGGGGACGGTCTTCGCGAAGATTGCGCCGGTGATCAAGCGCCTCTATGACCAGATGATGGAGCCACGCTGGGTGATCTCGATGGGGTCGTGCGCCAACTCGGGCGGCATGTACGATATCTACAGCGTCGTGCAAGGGGTGGATCTGTTCCTGCCCGTCGATGTATACGTCCCCGGCTGCCCGCCTCGCCCGGAGGCGTTTCTGGAAGGAGTGCTCCTGCTGCGAGAGCTCGTCGGGGCCGAGAAGCGGCCGCTGAGTTGGGTGGTCGGACCACAGGGCGTTGTCCGTCCGGAGCTGCCTTCGCCGCGGGATCTGAAGCGGACCCAACGGCAGCAGATGACCGAGATCCGTCCGATGGACCAGGTGTAGCCGGTGACGAGTCTCGCGAGGATCGCGTTGGCCCGCCCGAGGCCCGGCAATGGTTGAAGTTGCTGACCCCATCCAGGAATTGCAGAGCGCGTTCGGCGACGCGGATATCCAGCCGCAGCCGGTCCAGGACGGGATTCCGACGGCATGGGTGCCGCGCCCGCGCCTGCGTGAAATCCTGAAGCACCTCCAATCGGGCATCTCGAAGCCATATCGCGCGCTCTACGATGTGACGGCGATAGACGAGAGGACGCGTCTGGAGTCGCCTCCGGACTATCAGGGACGTGACTTCACTCTCGTCTACCACCTACTGTCGTACGATCGCAACGAGGATGTTCGCATCAAAGTGGCCATCGCGGACGGCGAGAGCGTGCCGACGGTGACGGAGATCTGGCCCGCGGCGAACTGGTACGAACGGGAAGTTTGGGACATGTTTGGGGTGCGCTTCGACGGCCACCCGTTCCTCGAACGGATACTGATGCCGCGGTGGTGGAAGGGGCATCCGCTTCGCAAAGAGCACCCGGCACGCGCCACCGAGATGGAGCCGTACCAGTTGCCTGACTGGCGGGTGGAAGAGGAAGAGGCCGAGCTGCAGTTCCACCCGGAGCACTACGGCTTGCCCCGCAGCACCGATCACTCTGATTACATGTTCCTCAACGTCGGGCCGCACCACCCCGGGACGCACGGACTGCTGCGGATTGTGCTCCAGCTCGACGGCGAGGAGATCGTCAACGCGATCCCGGACATCGGCTACCATCATCGCGCGGTCGAGAAGATGGCCGAACGGCAGACATATCACACCTTCATTCCCTATACGGATCGCGTCGATTACCTCGCCGGCGTGCAGAACGAACTCCCCTATTTGCTAGCCGTGGAGAAGCTCGCCGGGATCGAGATCCCGCCCCGTGCTCAGGTCATCCGAGTGATGCTGTGCGAGTTGTTCCGGATCATCAGCCACCTCGTCTTCCTGGGTACGCTTGGCACCGACGTCGGCTCCATGTCGCCGGTCTTCTATACGTTCACGGATCGGGAACAGGCATTCCACATCGTGGAAGCAATCTGCGGCTACCGCATGCACCCGGAATGGTTTCGCATCGGCGGAGTGGCCGAGAATCTGCCGAACGGCTGGAAGCCGCTGGTAGACGAGTTTGTGCGCGACTTCAGGCCGCGCATCGACGAGTACGAAAAGATGTTGGTGCAGAACGCGATCTTCCGCGGCCGCACCGTGGGCGTCGGTCCCTTCGCCAAGGATGAGGCGATCGAGTGGGGGGTGACCGGGCCCAATCTGAGAGCGACGGGAGTTGAGTGGGACTTCCGGAAGAAACGCCCATATTCGTCGTACGACCAGTTCGATTTTGAGATCCCCACTGCGGACGCGGGGGACTGCTACGCGCGCACCGTGGTGCGGCTGGAGGAAATGCGCCAGAGCCTGCGCATCATCGCTCAGGCAGCGAGCAACATGCCCGAGGGCCACTACAAGAGCGATCATCCCTTGACGCATCCGCCCCGCAAGGAAGGCACGATGCTCGCTATTGAGACTCTCATCCACCACTTCCTCGCGGTAAGCTGGGGTCATCCGATCCCTGCGGGCGAGGCGCATGCGGGCACGGAAATGCCCAAGGGTAACAGCGGCTACTATGTGATCAGTGACGGGGGAACGCATCCCTACCGGGTGCGTATCCGCGCGCCGTCCTTTGCCCACCTGCAGACACTTCCGCTTATGTGTCGCGGCTTCATGATCTCCGACCTGCTCGCCATACTGGGCAGCATCGATTTCGTGCTGGCGGATGTGGACAGATGAGCGCTGCGAGGCAGACGTGCTGACCGATGCGGAGAGACATGACATAGAGAACGAGATCGCGGCCTCGTGGGACAAGCGGGCGGCCTGCATCTCGGCGCTGCGCGCTGTGCAAGCCCGCCGCGGCTGGATCTCAGATGAGGCCATTCGTGACATCGCCGCCATGCTTGAGATGTCCACGGATGAACTCGACGCGGTGGCGACTTTCTACAACCTGATCTATCGCCATCCCGTCGGCAAGCACATGGTCAAGGTGTGTGATGGCGCGGTCTGCTGGATACTGGGCAGCCGAAACCTCATGCAGTATCTCGAACAGAAGCTCGAGATCGAATCCGGTGGCACGACAGGAGATGGCCTAGTGACCCTGCTCCCGATCTGTTGCGTCGGCGACTGCGATCACGCGCCTGTGATGATGGTGGACGACACCACCATCCGCGATCTTACGCCGGAGCGCATTGACGAGCTGATCGCCAGTCGATTCGAGGTCGGCGGATAGCACAATGGAACCGGTGCTGACGAGGAACTTCAGGAAGGATCGGCCGCCGATGAGCCTCCGCGAGTATGAGGCGGCGGGCGGCTATCAAGGTCTGCGCCGGGCGCTGAAGGAGCATACCCCCGACGAGGTGATCGGGATTGTGTCCAACTCGGGCCTGCGGGGTCGCGGCGGGGCCGGCTTCCCGACCGGCCAGAAGTGGCAGAGCCTACCACCCATGGACGAGCCGGCGCGGCCCCGGATCGTCATCGCGAACCTCGACGAGATGGAACCGGGCACATTCAAGGACCGATATCTTGTCGAGAACGATCCTCACCAATTCCTCGAGGGGCTCCTGATCGCCGGCTACGCGTGCCGATCCGAACTGGCGTATGTCTTCATCCGCGGGGAGTATCTGACCCCCCCTGCCGGCATCGTCGAGCATGCGCTGGTCGAGGCGAGAGACGCCGGCTATCTGGGTCGTGACATCCTCGGCTCCGGCTGGAACTACGAGGTTCACATCCACCTGAGCGCCGGGCGCTACATGTGCGGCGAAGCGATGGGAATCCTGAACGCCATGGAGGGAAAGCGCGCGATTCCTCGCACGAAGCCGCCCTATGAAGTGACATCGGGCGCGTGGGGCAGGCCGACGGTCGTGAATAACGTGGAGACCTTCTGCTGCGTGCCTCACATCATCCTGAACGGCCCTGAATGGTTCCGGAAGATCGGGAAGGCGAAGGATGCGGGGCCGAAGATCTACGGGATAAGCGGCCGAGTAAAGCGGCCTGGCTCGTACGAACTGCCGATGGGCACGACGCTTCGCGAGCTGCTCGATCACGCGGGCGGGATGCTCGATGGCTACCAGTTCAAGGCCGCCCTGCCGGGCGGAGCATCCACGATGTACCTGGACGATTCGGAAATGGACGTGCCGTTGGAGTTCGAATCGCTGAGGGAGATCCACTGCTACTTTGGGACGGGGACGGCTATCATCGCAGATGACACCACCTGCATTGTGGGCCTGACGCATAACCTCCAGCAGTTCTACGCCCGCGAATCTTGCGGCTGGTGCACGCCGTGCCGTGACGGGCTTCCATGGATCGAGAAGCTCTACCGGGACCAGGAAGAGGGGCGCGGAGAGGCGGGCGACCCGGAGCTGCTCATGGAGTTGAGCCGCAGCATCCATGGGAACACGTTCTGCGCGCTCGCGTTAGGAGCGGTGGTTTCGGTCGAGAGCAGCCTCACCAAGTTCCGAAGCGAGTACGACGATCATATCCGGTTGCACCGGTGCCCGTTCGAGGATCAGCGCTGATCATGCCCACGATCCACGTTGACGGACAATCCTACGATGTGCCCGGTGACAAGGACCTGCTCTCGGTCCTGATCGATCTCGGCATCAACCTCCCCTACTTCTGCTGGCATCCGGCGATGGGGTCGGTGGGGGCCTGCCGGCAATGTGCAGTGAAAGTCTACTATGGCAAGTCGGATCAACATGGGCGAATCGCTATGGCGTGCATGACGCCTGTGAGCGATGGGCTGCGCCTATCGGTAAAGGATCCTGAGGTGACGGCCTTTCGCCAGCGCGTCATCGAATGGCTCATGGTCAACCACCCTCACGACTGTCCAGTCTGCGACGAGGGCGGCGAGTGCCATCTCCAGGACATGACGGTCATGACCGGGCACGTCTATCGTCGCTATCGCGGCCGCAAGCGCACCTACCGCAATCAGGATCTGGGGCCGTTCATCAACCACGAGATGAACCGGTGCATCCAATGCTACCGGTGTCTGCGGTTCTACCGCGACTATGCGGGCGGACGTGACTTCGACGCCTTCGCGTCCAAAGACCATGTCTACTTCGGGCGCTATGAGGATGGCGTTCTCGAATCGGAGTTCTCAGGCAACCTCGTGGAGGTATGCCCCACCGGAGTCTTCACCGACAAGACGCTGAAGAAGCACTACACGCGGAAGTGGGATCTGGAGACGGCTCCGTCGGTATGCGTGCACTGCGGCCTGGGATGCAATACCATCCCAGGGGCCCGTTACGGCAAGCTCCGCCGGATCTACTCTCGGTTTCACCCGGAGATTAACCGGTACTTCATCTGTGACCGCGGCCGGTTCGGGTATGAGTTTGTGAACGATGGGGAGCGGATACGCCATGCGAGTGCGGGCCGCGGCGCGGGGCAGTCGCTGTCGTGGCCGGAGGCCGTTCGGCAGGCGCAGGAGGTGCTATCGTCATGCCGCCGGGTCGTGGGCATCGGTTCTCCGCGGGCCAGTCTCGAAGCTAACTACGCGCTCAAGACACTTGTCGGCGACGACGCTTTCTCGGTCGGGATGTCCGCCGCCGAACATGGCAGCGTCGCGCTGGCGCTGGCGATTCTGCGCGACGGCCCGGCGCGTGCAGCCGCGCTCGCCGAGGCAGAGTCGGCGGACACAATTCTGGTCCTCGGCGCCGATCCCACCCATGAGGCCCCGATGCTCGGCCTGGCGATCCGCCAGGGCATCCACAGGGCGCGGCTCGATATTGCCCGCGCGCTCGGCATCCATGATTGGGATGACTACCCCGTGCGGAACGCTCTCCAGAACCAGCGCGGCGACTTGTTCATAGCGTCGGTCGCCGGCATGAAGTTGGAAGCGATCGCTCGAGAGACAACTTACGCGCCGCCGGCGGACCTGGTCCGTCTAGGATTCGAGATCGCCAAGGCCGTCGAGGCGGATGCCGGCGACGAGCAGTCGCTGCCCGGCCGGATCGCCCTGTCGCTGGCCGGAGCTCGACAGCCACTTGTGGTTACGAGCGCGAACTGCGGCCCTGGACTGCTGAAGGCCGCTGCGAGCATCGCCTGGGCAGTCTCGGCAGCGCGGCGGAGCCCGTGCCTGCTCTCGATCATCGTGCCCGAGTGCAACTCGATGGGCGTTGCGATGATGGGCGGCCGTCCGCTCGGGGCTGTGTTCGAGGAGATCGAGTCTGGCGCCGCCGACGGCCTGATCGTGCTCGAGAACGACCTATTCAGGCGCGGCGAGCCATCGCGGGTAGAGCGGGCGCTTCAGTCGGTGCAGCATCTCATAGTGCTCGACCATCTTCCGACAGCGACAACAGCGGCCGCGGACCTCATTCTCCCTGCGGCGACCTTTGCCGAAGCAACGGGCACGCTCGTCAACAATGAAGGCAGGGCGCAGCGCTCGTATCAAGTCTTCATCCCTCAAGGAGAGACGCGGGCGTCGTGGAGGATTCTGCGGGAGATGATGCCGCAGCAGAGAAGCGCGCGGGCAAACTGGGAATCGGTCGGCGAGGTTACTCAGGCGCTATCCCGGACTCATCCGGCCTTCGCCGCGCTGATGGACGCAGCGCCTGTAGCCTCATGGCGCGATCGGACGGGTCAGAAAGTCGCGCGGGAACCGCATCGCTACAGTGGCCGGACGGCCAAAGACGCCGACCGCGCTGTCGTCGAGCCGCGACCGCCCGCCGACCCGGGGACGCCGTTCACCTTCAGTATGGAGGGGGTGCAGATCGGGATGCCTCCCGCGCTCACGCCTCGGTACTGGTATCCGGGGTGGAACTCCGTGCAGGCGCTGTTCCGCGCGCGATTCGAGGCCGGCGACGTACCAGACGAGATGATTCCCGGACGGCGGCTGTTCGAGTCCGGTAACCGCGCACCGGAGGCATTCTCGGTGTCCGAGCACGATCACCAGCTTGCCGACGGCGAGATATGGCTGGTTCCGAGACCGCTGATCTTCGGCTCCGAGGAGCTGTCGCGGCGCGCTCCGGGTATCGCGGCCGTAGCGCCACTGGCCACCATTCGGCTGAATCCCGAGACCGCGCAGCGATGCGGCGTTGGCGGGGGCGACGCGATCCGGCTGCGAGTTGGCGATCTGGCCATCTCTCTGCCGGTTAGACTGGATCCGGCAGTAGCAGCCGACGTGGCACTTGTGCCGATCGGCTATCCGGAGACAGCGGGAGTCATCGGCCCTATCCGGGCGATGGCCAAGAGAGCGCCATGACCTGGCCTCGGCTGCTCGAAGTCGTGATCATACTGCTGGTGCTGCTGAGCATCCCGATCGGCCTGATCTGGTTCGAACGGCGGCTACTCGCGGGCTTCCAGGACCGTTACGGACCGAATCGCGTCGGTGCGTTCGGATTGCTGCAACCGGTAGCTGACGCGATCAAGCTCTTCATGAAGGAGGACTGGGTTCCGCCGTTTGCTGACCGATACGTGTTCGTGCTCGCGCCCTCGATCGTGGTGGTGACCGTGCTGTTGGTATTCGGTACCATCCCCTTCACGGCGCGGATCGCCATCGCCGACTTCAATGTCGGACTGCTCTTCTTTCTGGCGATGGCCTCGCTCGGCGTGTACAGCATTGTACTCTCCGGCTGGGCGTCGAATAGCAAGTATTCTCTCATTGGCGGCCTGCGCGCAGCCGCGCAGATGATCAGCTACGAGATCCCCATGGCCCTGTCGGTCGTCGGGGTGGCGATGCTGGCCGGGTCGCTGCGCCTGGGCGACATCGTGGAGGCCCAGCGACCGCTCTGGTTTTGCGTCGTACAGCCGATCGGTCTCGCGATCTTCCTGACAGCGACCATTGCCGAGGCGCGGCGAATCCCGTTCGACCTCCCCGAGGCAGACAGCGAGATCGTGAGCGGCTACCACACAGAGTACTCGAGCATGAAGTTCGGGCTCTTCTTCTTGGGGGAGTATCTCGACATCGTGTTGGTGGCGTGCATGACGACAGTGCTCTTTCTCGGGGGATGGCAAGGTCCGTGGCTTCCCAGCCTGGTGTGGTTCGCGATCAAGGTGGGCGCGGTCGTGGTCTTCCTCGTCTGGGTGCGGAGCGCGCTGCCGAGATTCCGCTTCGATCAACTGATGGATTTTGGCTGGAAAGTGTTGCTCCCGCTGTCGCTGCTGAACATTCTGGTGACAGGGTATTTCGCGTTGTCGGTCCATTAGGGCCGTCGCGCCTGATTCAGGAGGTGCGAGAGCAGTGTGGTCTACGCTGCGAACACTGTGGCTGGTGTTCCTGCACGTGTTCAGGAAACGGGTCACCGTACAGTATCCTGAGCAGATGCCGGACATCCCTCCCCGCTGGCGAGGGCGCATAATCCTCTCGCGAGACCCGGATGGGGGTGAGCGATGCGTGGCCTGCTATCTCTGCGCTGTCGCCTGCCCCGTGGACTGCATTGCGCTTCAGGCAGCGGAGGACGAACATGGGCGGCGCTATCCCGAGTTCTTCCGCATCAATTTCTCCCGATGCATATTCTGCGGCTTCTGCGAGGAGGCATGCCCGACGTATGCAATACAGATGACGCCTGATTTCGAGATGGGCGAGTATGACCGAAGGAAGCTGGTCTACGAGAAGGATGATCTTCTGATCGCCGGCACGGGGAAATACCATGGCTACAACTTCTACCGACGGGCAGGCGTTTCTATCGGCGGAAAGGACAAGGGCGAGGCCGTAGACGAGTATCCACCGGTCGACCGAAGGGATCTGCGGCCATGACAGTCATCTGTTACGCCGGCTGTGCCGTCGCGCTCGTGTGCGCGTTGATGGTAGTCACGCACAGGAACGCGATGCACGCGCTGCTCTATCTCATTCTCATGCTGCTTGCACTCGGGCTGGTGTTCTTCACGCTGGGCGCGCCATTCGCCGCAGTGCTGCAGGTGGCGATATACGCGGGCGCGGTCATGGTGCTCTTCGTGTTCGTGGTGATGATGCTCAACCTCGGGCCGGCGGCCGAGCGGCAGGAGAGGCGATGGCTTGGCGCCCGCATCTGGTCCGTTCCCGTCCTGCTGGCGGCAGTGCTGCTTGCGCTTAGTGTCTACGCGATTGCCAGCGCAAGCGAAGCCCGTGTGACGGCGGGCGTGGTGACACCGAAAGAGGTTGGGCTCAGTCTGTATCGGGAGTACGTGATCGCGGTCGAGCTCGCTTCTCTGATCCTCGTAGCCGGCCTAGTGGGCGCGTTCCACCTGGCGCCCGCGCGACGCGAGCCCGATCAAGGTCGCCCGTCCGCCGCAACTGCTTCCATGGCTCCAGAGGCGGCCCAAGATGAGTGAGATATCCACTATCTCCACTCCGGTCGTGCTCGGGATTTCGTTAGCGCTTTTCCTTATCGGCCTGCTTGGGGTGATGGTGCGGCGAGACCTGCTATTCGTGCTGATGTCGCTTGAGATCATGTTGAATGCCGCAGGACTGGCCTTCACGGCCGAGGTGGGAGTCGGGCTATCGCTCGTACTGCGTCTGTACCACAGGTTCGATACTGTGGACGGTGACGAGATCAGCCTGATGCGGGGATAGCGGATGCAGCTTCTGTGGTTGGTACCGGCACTGCCTCTCCTCGGCGCGTTCGTGCTGGCGCTGATAGGAGGCGCCATGGATCGCCGGGCGAGCGCCACCGTCGGCTGTGCCTCGGTCGGCATCTCCTGCCTGGTGGGCCTCGCCGTGGCCGATGGCTTTCTCACCTCCCATGTCTTCGTATTCCATCAGGTCCTGTTTCCGTGGGTCACTGCCGGGTCGCTTCAGGTCGGGATGGGCCTGTGGCTGGACCAGCTTTCCCTGGTCATGATGGTGGTCATCACCTTCGTCTCGTTTTTCATCCACCTGTACTCGGCCGAGTTCATGAGCCGTGAGGCCGACTATAGCCTGTTCTTCTGCTACATGAATCTGTTCGTCGGTAGCATGTTGACGCTCGTCCTGGCAGACAACCTTCTCCTGCTCTACCTCGGGTGGGAGGGCGTAGGGCTCTGCTCATACCTGCTGATCGGGTTCTGGCATCGGGACCGAAGCAACGGGATGGCAGCGCAGAAGGCATTCATCGTGACCCGCATCGGCGATACGGCGCTGGCGATCGGGCTGTTCCTCCTGTTCTGGAAGACCGGGACGCTGGACATCCGACAGGTGATGCAGGTGATTGCCGCGCCGGAAATGCGCGCCGTCGCCTTCCTGGCGGGCCTGCTCCTGCTGGGGGGTGCTGTCGGGAAATCCGCCCAGATCCCCCTTCACACCTGGCTGCCGGACGCGATGGCAGGACCGACTCCCGTGAGCGCGCTCATCCACGCGGCTACCATGGTCACCGCCGGCGTTTACCTCATCGCCCGCGCGAACGCGGTTTACCGCGCCGCGCCCAGTGCCATGCTCCTGGTGGCGATCGTAGGTGCGGCAACTGCAGTGTACGGGGCGTTGTGCGCACTGGCGCAGCGCGACATCAAGCGCGTCCTCGCCTATTCGACCATCAGTCAGGTCGGCTACATGGTGCTCGCCCTCGGGGTGGGCGCGTGGAGCGCGGCCATCTTCCATTTCGTGACCCATGCCTTTTTCAAGGCGTTGCTCTTCCTGTCCGCCGGTATCGCGGTGCAGGCGCTGGGAGAGGAGCGCGACGTCTACCGCATGGGAGGGCTGTTCCGCAGACTCCCCTGGTCCGGATGGACGTTCCTGATCGGTGCCGCTTCGCTGTCCGCGTTGCCGCTGATCACCGCCGGCTTCTACAGCAAGGACAGAATCACGTGGGCTAGCTGGTCCTCGCAGCAGGGGTCGGCCATCTTGGGCGCGGCAGCGTTTCTCGCGAGTTTCTTGACCGCTGTCTACATCTTCCGAGTATTCTTCCTCGCATTCCTGGGGCAGCCGCGCCGTGAGATCGAGCGCCTTCCCGGCGGCCCGATAAAGCTTGCTGTGGCCGTGCTATCCCTTTTCGCCATCGCGGCCGGGTTCGTGGGTATGCCTCAGGTCCTCGGTGGATTCAGCCCGCTTCTGGCCTTCATTTCCCGTGCAGTGGGG
>JBEKKD010000094.1:0-11262 GCA_050010895.1 Armatimonadota bacterium | reverse complement strand
GACCGCTTCGCTCTGAAGAGTCCCCTGACGCTGCTAGACCCGAATCAGAGTCTCACAGCAGTCTTCACCTCCGAGAAGTCAACGTGGTAATTCGGCTGAGCCAGCTTCCAGTCCCCGGCCGAGCAGGGCAGCGGCTGTCGCCGCTCGGGATAGGCGAGCACCTCGGATGCTTCCCACAGCGTGCGCACCGGGTAGACGGCGAGCCCGTCGACGACCGTTGCCTCCGCGGCATTCTCGGCCGGAACGATCAGGCCTGACCGCCCCTCTTTCCGCGCTGCAAGCGCTATCGGCAGCACCCCCGTGACCGGCCGCACCGAGCCGTCGAGCGACAGCTCGCCCACCGCCACCAGATCATTCATGTCATTGGATGACACCTGCTCGGTCGCGACCAGAACGCAGAGCGCAATCGGCAAATCAAAGACCGGGCCCTCTTTGCGGACGTCAGCGGGAGCGAGATTCACAGTCACGCGGCCCGGCGGGAAGCCGAAATGGGAGTTCCGGATGGCTGACGCAACCCGCTCCCCGGCCTCCTGTACCGCCTTATCGGGGAGGCCGACGATGATCGTCTTGCTTATGCCGGAGCTGACGTTCACCTCCGTCTGGACCAACTGCGCGTCAATCCCCAGTATGGCGCCACTGTAGATGGTAGCAAGCATCCGGTATCGGGCCTCAGTTGCTGTGGTTGGGGCTGCCCTCAGTCACTCAGCCCCTCAGCAATCACTTTCCTTCTGCGTGGTCGCGCTTGCTTCCTCCCCGCGTTGGC
The DNA here is from genome assembly GCA_050010895.1 of Armatimonadota bacterium. Lineage (GTDB taxonomy): Bacteria > Armatimonadota > Hebobacteria > Hebobacterales > Hebobacteraceae > JBEKKD01. The sequence goes on along the minus strand of JBEKKD010000094.1, from coordinate 10,499 downwards.
CTCGTTCCCGCGGTGTGGGAGATCGGACCCAAAAGCCGTCACATTCGTCGATGCCCGCCCAGGATCCTCAGCCGGGAGGGCAGTTGGGCGCGTTCAGCGAACCTCCCGCAGGCCGGATTCCGACGCCTCGGCTGAACCTGAGAGGAGATCACCCTTTTGCCCGAACTCCCGGAGATCTACAACCTCGCGAACCAGATGGATTCGGCCCTCAAGGGCAAGCTGATCGGCAGCGTGGATGTCAGGCAGGAGAAGTGCCTAAATGTGCCCCTGAGGCGATTCAGGCCGCTTGTCATCGGGAAGACGATCGGCGGCGCCACGGCCCGCGGCAAGTGGGTCTTTATGGAGCTTCAGCCCGATGCCCACTTCCTGCTCAGTCTGGGCATGGGAGGCGACGCGCTCTACCACGGGCCCGGCGCGACTCGGCCTGAAAAGTATCAGGTGCTCTTTGAGTTCACCGACGGGTCCGCGCTCTCCATCGTCTACTGGTGGTTCGGCTACGCCCATGCCTCGAAGACAGCCGACCTGAAGTCGCACAAGATGACGGCGTCCCTCGGACTGCACCCGCTCGACGATTCCGAGTTCACGTACCGGGCCTTCAGCGCGATGCTCGACGGAAAGAAGGGCGCGATCAAGCCGGTGCTGATGAACCAGACGCAGATCGCCGGCATCGGAAATGTCTACATTCAGGACATACTGTTTAGAGCGAAACTGCACCCGAACCGCAGGATCCCGGAGATCGCGGAGGTGGAACGAAAACTGCTCTTCCGCGCCATCAAGGGGAATCTGAAGCGCGCCGCGAAGCTGGGCGGCCTGGCGTACGAGAAGGACTTCTACGGTCGGCCGGGACGGTTCAAGGACTTCCTCGTGGGCTACAAGGAGGGCCAGCCCTGTCCGGAATGCGGCGCGACCATCGAGAAGATCAGGACCGGGAGCACGGCTACATTCATCTGCCCCTCGTGCCAGACCTGAGGCCCCGTCGGCGTTACGCCTGGAACGCGCCCTCGATCAACTCGACCTTGTTCACCCGGCCCTCCGGCGTCATATGCACTTCCACAACGTCGAAGCGCGTCATCCGCTCCCGCCGCTCGCGTGAACTCAGGTACAGCCCCGCCGCGCGTACGATCTGGTGCTGCTTCCACGGGGTCACGTTCGTGCTCGGCCGGAACGCGTCCGCCGAGCCGGCCGATCTGCGCGCCTTTACTTCGATGAAAGCCAGCACGCCTCTGTGTTCCGCGATGATGTCGATCTCGACTCGCCCCGCTGCGCGGTAGTTCCGCTCCCTAATGGTATAGCCTCGCGAGGCGAGATACCGCGCGGCGTGATCCTCGCCGATTCGGCCGAGCTCCTTGTCTGTCTTGGGTTGTCGCCTGCGCCAGAGCATCAGTCTCTATACGGGAACAGGTCCCCGTAGGGCGCGTCGCTGAGATCTTTGAGCGCCGTGGCCACACGTTCGATCGCGACCTCCAGGATGCGCTGGCCCTTCTCCGCTGTCGCTTTGGTGGGATCGCCGATCCCCGTGTTCCTGGTCAGCGCGTGCCACGGGCTCACGAACTGAAGCGCTCTGTTCGAGAAGAAGGTCTTCCGGACGTGAGTGGGCTCGGCCGCGCTCATGTCCACGCCCTCGGGATGGAGGTAGAGCATGGACGACGTCTCCATCTCGCAGGCGTGCCCGCGCTCCGATGTCTCCATCACCTCGGCCTCCACATCACCTGCGACCGAGTACCATTGCGAGAGCGCAATGAAAGCGTCGAATTTCGGGTGCATCTCCCGCAGGCCCGCCTGCAACGCTGCCTCGTTCCCGCCGTGCCCGTTGAGGATGACGATCTTCTTCACTCCCTGCCGCACCACACTGGCGACGACGTCGGTGACGAAATCGATCAGCGTCCGCGGCTGGAGATCCATCGCCCAGGCGCACTCGTGCAGGTTCACGTTGCAGCTAAACGGCATCGTCGGCAGCAGCAGGCAGCGCGCGCCGCGCTGATTCGCCTCCGCGGCGACGCGCTCGGCAAAGCGCTCCACCTGGAATGTGTCCGTCCCGTAGACGAGATGCTGCGCGTGCGGCTCAGTCGAACCGATCGGTAGCAGCGCGACCTCCCATGCGCTCTCCATCAACTGCGGTCGGCGAAGCTGGGCGAGGCGGAACTCCGACATGATGGCTCCTCCTGCTGGTGCCAGTCCGAGTTCGGCGACCCTCCGCGACCACCTCTGCAGATGCGCCGATGGACGAAAGAATAGGGCACCTGGCAGCCGTCTGCCGGGCGCCCGTGAGAGATCCCTGTTCAGCTATAGTGTGGCCATTTCACGACAGATGCCCCGGGCGAGTGTATCAGAAGGGTGACAATCTACCCACCCATCCACGGGGGGCGGCCGGTGCGGGCAGATTCGTCGCGTTTCCGTTTGGCTTCGTCAGCGGCAGCGCGGACACGTGTCATGCGCCGGACGGTGACCCAGATCATGCCGATCAGGACCACGGCCAGGTAGCCGAACTTGTACCACGGCGACGCCGCCCATTCGTAGCCGATGATGAGCGGCCACATGCTGAGAAGCGCCACCAGGATGATGATCGTCTCGATGATGCGCACGTCGGCCCCTTCGATTACACAGGCAAGGCGCCCGTATCACTGATTCAGGATTACGCACGATAGCGCGAACCCCCTGCATGTGGCAACATATTGAGTAATGGACGAACTCATTGATGCGTTCCTGGCGGAGATGAGGGAGGCGCGGGGGGCCGCTCCCACGACGATTCGCGGCTACGCGGATGACCTCCAACAATGCGCGGCGTTCCTGTGCGATCAGGGGTTTGCCGCCTCCTGGTCGGAGGTGAGGTCGGCCCATATCCGACGCTTCCTGGCGCACCTGCACGGCGAGAGCTATGCGCGCGCGTCCATCTCGCGCAAGCTCTCCTCGATACGCTCGCTCTACCGATATCTGCGAGCGCGGGCGCTGACGCCGTCCGACCCCACGACCGGGATCACCGCGCCGCGACAGAGGCGGCCGCTGCCGAAGTTCCTGTATGCGGGCGATCTCGCAAAACTCCTCGCGGCCCCGGACACGAAGAGTCCGCTGGGTATTCGCGACCGGGCGCTGCTCGAGACGCTCTATGCGACCGGGCTGCGGGTGGCGGAATTGGTGAGCCTGACCACGGAGCAGACGGTGGGCGCGGCCGAACTGCGGATCATCGGCAAGGGCAGCAAGGAGCGACTGGCACTGCTGGGGCGGCCGGCTCAGGAGGCGATTGCACGGTACGTCGCCGAGGCGCGGCCCCGGCTGCTGGCACGCCGGCCATCGGATGAGCGACCGACAGAAGGACGGCTGTTCCTCAACGCGCGGGGCGGACCGCTGACGGATCGCAGCGCGCGGCGCGTGGTGCACAAGCACGTGCTGCGCGCCTGCGCGCAGCACGGAATCGGGCCTCACGCGCTGCGGCACACGTTCGCGACGCACCTGCTCGAGAATGGTGCCGATCTGCGCGCGGTACAGGAGCTGCTGGGACACGCCAGCCTGGCAACCACGCAGATCTACACACACGTGACCCGAAGGCGCTTGCGGGTGGTGTACGACCAGGCGCACCCGCGCGCGAAATAGCGCGGTGCAGAGCAGCCTCAGGCCCGTGCGGGAGCGCCCTGTCTGAGGCCCAGCAGGTCCACCACCGCATCCACGTTCGCTTCCACCGATACCGGCTGGGCGGCGGTGGCGATAGCGCGGTCGGGGTCTTTGAGGCCATGGCCGGTGAGGATGCAGACGACGGAGGCGTCCTTCGCGATGCCCTGCTCCATCTCTCGCACGAAGTAACCCGTGCGGGTGAGCTTCGTGACACCGGCCACTGACGCGGCCGATGCCGGTTCGCAGAACACACCTTCGATGGACGCAAGCATCTTGTACGCTTCGAGGATCTCCTCGTCGGTGACGGTGTCGATGAGACCGCCGGATTCGTCGCGAGCTGCGACCGCGCTCTTCCAGCTCGCGGGGTTGCCGATCTTAATGGCGGTGGCGATGGTCTGGGGATCGGCGATCGGCTCGCCCTTCACGATGGGCGCGGAACCCGCGGCCTGAAAGCCGAGCATCTTCGGGAGACGCTTGCTGCGCCCGACCTTGTGGTACTCCGTGTAGCCCTTCCAGTAGGCGGTGATGTTGCCGGCGTTCCCGACAGGGATCGCGTGGTAGGTGGGAGCGTCGCCGAGGGTGTCGCAGATCTCGAATGAGCCCGACTTCTGCCCCTCGATGCGATAGGGGTTGATCGAGTTGACCAGTTGGATCGGGTACTTCTCCGTCACGTCGATGACGATGCGCAACGCGTCGTCGAAATTGCCCTCGATCGCAATGACCTTCGCGCCATGCATGACGGACTGCGCGATCTTCCCCATCGCGATGTACTTCAGGGGGAGGACAACGATGCAGTCAATGCCCGCCTTGGCGGCGTAGGCTGCGGCGGAGGCGGCGGTGTTACCGGTAGAGGCGCACATGACCGCGCTCTGGCCCTCTTCCACTGCCTTCGTCACCGCCATGGTCATGCCGCGGTCCTTGAAGGAGCCCGTCGGGTTCATGCCCTCGTACTTGAGGTAGAGGGGGATGGGTAGGCCGATCTTGTCCTGGAGCGCGGGCGCCGGCAGGAGAGGAGTGTTACCCTCGCTGAGGGTGATGATGCGAGTGGACTCCGAGACCGGCATGAACTCGCGGTAGAACTGGATGACGCCGGGCCAGATGGATTCGGATTTCATTGACTTGCTCCCGGGCAGGGACCCCGCTCCTGCCCCACACGCGTCACGACTCGACGCGGATACGGCTGTTGATCTTGTTCACTTCCCGGAGGGCGGCGATGCGATCCAGGGACCGCTGCATCTGGCGTTCACGCGTCCCGTGAGTAAGCCAGACGATCTCGGCACTCTCTCCGGAGGCGCCCATCTGAAGAACCGATGCAAGACTGACGCCTTCTTCGCCGAATATGTGCGCGATCGCAGCAAGCACGCCTGGGCGGTCGGCGACGTCGGTACGGAGGTAATACCGGGTTTCCAGTTTCGCGATCGGCAGCGCCGGCTTCTCATCGAAGCACGTGCACGTGACGCGGCCGGTGGCGCCGAAGCGGATGTTGCGGGCGACGTCGATGATATCGCCGACCATGGCGGAGCCGGTCGGGAGCGGGCCCGCACCCTGGCCGTAGAACATCACCTCACCCACCGAACTGCCGCGGACGAAGATGGCGTTGAAGGGGCCGCTCACCGAGGCAAGCGGATGGTTTTGGGGCAGCAGCGTCGGGTGGACGCGCAGCTCCAGACCGCCGTCGATCTCCGCGCCGATGGCGAGAAGCTTGATGACATAGCCGAACTGACGAGCGTACTCCATGTCGCGGGCGGCGAGGCCGGTGATGCCTTCGCGGTAGATGCTCTCCACGCGCACGCGGGTCTCGAATGCGATCGACGCGAGAATCGTCAGCTTGAAAGCGGCGTCGAAGCCCTCGACGTCGTTCGTCGGGTCAGGCTCGGCGTACCCGAGTCGCTGCGCCTCGGCGAGCGCGTCGGCGAACTCGGTCCCGGTCTCCGACATCTGGGTCAAGATGAAGTTAGTCGTGCCGTTCACAATGCCCATAATGCGGCTGATGCGGTTGCCAGCGAGGCAGCTCTTGAGCGGCCGAATGATCGGAATTCCGCCGCCGACGCTGCCCTCGAAGGCGAGGTCAATGCGCCCCTCGGCAGCCGCGTCGAAGAGCTCTTTCCCGTGGCGAGCGACCAGCTCTTTGTTCGAAGTGACGACGCTCTTTCCGGCCCGGAGCGCGCGCAGCACGAGATCGAGGGAGGGCTTGATGCCACCGATGGACTCGACGATGATGGCGATGTCCGGGTCGTCGATGAGCTGGCGAGCGTCGGTGACCTGGACCTTTTCCGGAACGTTCAGACCGAAGGGCCGCGGCCGAGTCCAATCGACGTCGGCGATCTTCTTGACGCGAATAGGGCGGCCAACCTTGCGGTCTATGTTCGTCTGGTTGTCGAGGAGGGTCTTGTACGTGCCGGCGCCCACATTGCCGAAACCCATGATGCCAACGTAGATGGGCTTTTCCACTATGATCCCTCCTTCATAGGCTCACCCTCGAGAGCGAACTCGAGCACGACCAACGGCTCTCCTGCCTGCACTAGCGTCGCGTTTTGAGCCGGCATGGCTACGACGCGGCCACTCCATTCGGCTCTGATCTCATTGAAAACCTTCATGGCCTCTATGATGCAGACGGTCTGACCTTCCTCGACCATATCTCCGACCTCGACGAAGGGAGGGTCGTCGGGCGAGGCGGCGCGGTAGAAAATGCCAATCAGTGGGGAACGGACTGCGACGGTGCGGGCGCGACGCGGCGCTTCTCGCTCGGGCTCCCGGCGGGACAGGGGCGGGGAACGCCGAACCGGCGCTGGCGTCGATGTCCGGGATTCGCCCCGACGCAGGTGAAGCTTGAACCCACCCTCCTCGACCAGAAGCTCGTCGAGGCCGCGCTCCTGAAACAGGCGGAATAGAGCTTCGGTCTGGCTATGCTCGTCTTCGGGCATATTCACCTACGCGGAGTCGGTACCACATCCTTCGGGAGCGCAACATACGGCCCGTCTGTCCAGCCCACCCAGGGCCTCCGACAGAACCCGATCGCGGGCGGCATCAGGTCTGACGCGGCAACTCTTAGCCGCGCCGAGCGGAGTTCTGGTACGGCCTGCTACGCAAAAAGCCCCACCCACGCGTGGGGCTTGCGCAACGCCATCTACCGGAAGACGCCGGCGGCCGCGAGGGCCGAGAAACCTGCCGGCGGCCTACTGCGACTGGACAGACCGCAGCTTCTTCAGCCGCTTCTTACGGGCCCGCTTCTCGCGCGCTCGCTTCTTCTCTTCGTATTCCTCTTTTCGGAACACACTCTCCTGGCGAATGCTGTCCTCGACCTCCCGCTCGAACTCCAGGAAACGGGCGGTGCTAGGGGTAACACTCCGGAGTTGCACGATATCAACGTTCGGCATGGAACCTCTTCGCTCTCCTTATCTGACGCTGGATTGTAGCAAGAGCGAGGAGGGGGTGTCAAGCGTGGAGAGGGTTAGGCCAGGTCACCAGGTCACGGTGCGCTTGACGAGCGTTCTGCGATCCCATACAATATTCAGCGTGCCGAGGTGGCGGAACTGGCAGACGCGCTAGGTTCAGGGCTTAGTGGGCTTAAGCCCGTCGGGGTTCGACTCCCCGCCTCGGCACCATCGCCGCATCCCCGGCCTATCGTCTCAGGGCCGCCGCACGGCCCGCTTGACGCCTGCGCGCTCTATTCCGTATTATTCCTCTAGCGCCAGCGGCATGGCACTCCCTCCCCGATAGCGCCGCTGGGTGATGGTGCGGCCTCTGTTGAACCTGAACTCCAAGTACTACGAACAGATGCAGCCGTGACACCCGCGCCCGATATCGACGCCATTGTCATCGGCGCTGGGCCTGCCGGCTCTGAGTGTGCCCGATGCCTGAGTTCGGCGGGGTTTGGCGTCCTCGTCGTCGAGGAGCATAGGCGGGCGGGTGAGCCCGTCCACTGCACAGGCATCATTAGCGCGCGCGCCTATTCCGCGTTCGATCTCCCCACCGCCGCGATTCAGAGTGAGCTCACCGCAGCCCAGCTGACATCGCCCGGCGGCGTGACGCTCAGAGTCGAGCTGAACGGCAGTCGGGCGTTCGCGGTCGACCGGGGGGAGGTGGATCGCGAACTCGCCCGTCGAGCATCGGAATCAGGCGCTCGATTCTGCTATGCAGCTTCCGTGAAGCAGATCACTGTCGACAGGACCGGAGTAACGGTCTCGGGGCTGTGCGATGCAGAGCCGTGGTCAGAGCGAGCACGCGCAGTTGTGCTGGCTACTGGCGCAAAGAGCCGTCTTCCGACGAAGACCGGGCTCGCGACCTCGCGTGACCACATGCACGGCGCGCAGGCACAAGTGCCGATCTCGAGTCCCGCAATGATGCAGGTCTGGCTGGGTCAGAAGCGCGTGCCCGGTGGATTCGGATGGGTGGTGCCAGCGCAGGCCGGTTGGAGCCGCGTCGGGGTGCTGACGAAGGAGCGGCCGCGGCAGGTCCTTCGCGAGATCGCTCGCTGCGCGATGAACGGCGGGAGCGAATGCCTCGCCGAGACCGAGATACGAGTGCATCCTGTGCCGTCGGTGCCCAGGCATCCGACGTTCGGAGATCGGGTTCTTTCGGTCGGGGACGCGGCCGGCCAAGTGAAAATGACGACCGGAGGCGGTGTCTACTACGGCCTACTGGCCGCGCGCCTGGCATCCGAAGTGCTGGCAGATGGCCTGAAGCGCGGGCGGCTCGGATCCAGACATCTCGCGAGGTACGAGAGGCTCTGGCACGGAGTGCTTGGCCCGGAGCAGCGGGCGGGCCAGCTCCTCAGGAAGCTGGCGTCTGCGGTGTCGGACGAAACCATGGACAGCATTTTCCGGACGGCGGAACGTCGGGGCCTCTCGCGTTACTTGCTGGACCTCGTGGACTTCGATTGGCATGCCCGGCCGGGAATCGGACTCGTGCTCGCGATGCTTGCGCCGCATGCTGAGGGAAGTGGCCTGGGGTGGCTCAAGAAGGCTCTTGGCTGAGCAGGCGACGGATCGTTGGACTTCCGGGCATACACGCGGAAGCCGCTGGCCGCAGAGTCGGAAGGCATTGCGCCTGTGCGTGAAGTAGGACGTTGCGAGAGGCATGGTCCACCGGAAAGAAGCTCCCGGATGCCGGCCCCTACTGCAAAAAGGGATGCAGCGATATGAGTGCACACGGCTCATGCTACGAGTGGCGGGATGAGCTGCCGATCCTGGGCGTGCAGTGCGTAGCGCCCGGCGAACGCCGTCTCATCGCAGGCGTGAAGGTCCGGCGACTTCCCGCGATGCCCGACGAGCGCGGCGTCCTCACCGAAATCCTGCGCTCGGACGACCCGGAGTTCATCGGGTTCGGGCAGGTGTACATGACGACGACATACCCCGGCGTGGTGAAAGCGTGGCACTTCCATCACCACCAGACAGACATGATCTGCTGCGTGGCTGGGGAGCTGAAGCTGGCGATCTACGACGACCGGCAGGGATCACCGACACGGGGGATAGTTAACGAGGTCTTCCTTGGCGACAGCAATCGGCTGCTGGTGAAGGTGCCATGCGGCATCTTCCATGGCTGGAAGTGCATCGGCGACATGACCGCGCTCATCATGAACATACCGGATCGAGTGTACGATTACGCGTCGCCCGATGAGCAGCGTGTTGACCCACACGAAAACGACATCCCCTACAGCTGGGCGAGGCGGGATGGGTAGCATCCAGGCTGTCCGGGGCTTGTCGTATTCATGAGGGATTAGCGGAACACAGACACGCCACCGTGCCATCTATGGTGGCATCCGTGTACAGGGGGAGAGCCATGGGGGGGCGAATTCCTTCACATCATCCTGACTGAGGAGATGCTAGTGCCAAGAGTGCTCTTCGTATGAACTCGGCCCAGGATCTGTCAGAAGCAATAGCCCGCGCGAAGGAGGCCGTGTCGATAGAGGCCTGCGCTGTTTCCGCTCTTGCGGACCGGATCGACCTCAGTTTTTCGCGGGCCGTTGAGCTGGTCCTCGGTTGTGCCGGTCGAGTAGTGGTAACGGGGATGGGGAAATCCGGCGCCGTCGGCAGAAAACTGGCCTCCACCCTCGCGAGCACGGGCACCCCATCGCTCTTCCTCCACCCCGCCGAGGGCTTGCACGGCGACCTTGGGATGATCGCCGCCGGCGACGTGCTGATCGTGCTGTCGCAAAGCGGGTGGACGGACGAGGTCGGGGCCATCCTGCCCGCGATGGAACGCATTGGCGTCCCCATCATCGCGTTCACCGGGAGAGAGCGCAGCCCGCTTGCGGCGAAGGCGACGGTGACGCTGGATGTGTCCGTGGAGCGCGAGGCATGCCCGCTGGGCCTTGCGCCGACGGCATCCACCATCGCCCAGATGGCGATGGGCGACGCCCTCGCAGTCGCGGTCATGACTGCCCGGCGGTTCACTCGCGAGGAGTTCGCGGCGCTGCATCCCGGTGGCTCGCTCGGCCGCCGAGCGGGCCACCGGGTGGAAGCGTTGATGCGGACCGATGATGCCGTCGCCACTGCAAGCGAGCATACCGCCCTGCGTGAAGTGCTGTTCTCGATCACGGCGGCGCGAGCCGGCGCGGCGGCGGTGATCGATGACGAGCGGCGCCTGCTCGGCATCATCACAGATGGCGATATCCGGCGGACGCTCCTGGTGGATGACAACGCGCTGATGAAGCGCGCCGGCGAGGTGATGACCCGGAAACCGAAGATCGCACGACCGGACCAGCTCGCCGTGGAAGCGCTCGAGGCAATGAAGCAGTATAAGATTGGCGACATGCCGGTTGTCGATGAAGAGCGACGAGTGGTGGGGATGCTGAACTTGAAAGACATGCTCGACCTGGGGATGGAGTAGAGATGAAGCCGATTCTGTTCGGAACGGAGGGTTGGAGAGCGGTTCTTGCTGATGACTACACT
>JBEKKD010000093.1:0-11272 GCA_050010895.1 Armatimonadota bacterium | reverse complement strand
CGGCCGACCCATCGTCCTGCAGGCGGCCCTGTCTGTGCCACCAGGCCTGCCCGCAGGCGCGTACTCCGTCGCCGTCTCCGTGTTCGAACCCGGCGACTCGCAGCCCGCCCGCCGCCGCATCAAACTCGGGATGGTGGGGGAACACGACGGCCAGTACATACTGGGCGAGGTCCGTGTGGAGTAGGGGAGGACCGCTCGCGGGCGGGACCATCTCCTCATCCCGCTGAACGTCCTATACCAACACCAGATGGGGCGTAGAGATAGGAGGGGGCCGGGCATACCGCGGCTGGCGCCGGTTCCTTTGCCGCTCCGGCACACCGCCGAGTTCCTGGGTGAGCGGCTCGCCTGTGCGGAGCGGCGCCTGAAGGCCGCCCACATCCGGAAGCCCTACTCTCTGGCGGCGCGGCTGCACATCCTGTGGTGCATCGAGCGCTTCGGCATCCCGCGACGGCAGATTCCCATGTGCTCCGGGGTGGCGCGGGCCACGGTGTGGCGCTGGCTGCACCGGACCCAGGACGGCCTGGGGATGTGTGGCCGGAAGTGCCAGGCTTCCGTGGCCAAGACGTCTGAGGCGCTGGAGAGCCTGGTAGGTCAAGGCCCGTCGGATTCCTGTCGTCTCCCGGCTCACCGCCTCTCCCCATTTGCCCAGGGGCCACTCCCTAGTCCTGCATGAGGCCACCACCACTATCCATGATACGAGTCGGACTATCAGCCGTCCCTCGGGGCTCTCAGGCCGGTTCCACTGCCGCCTGACGACGACATCTGGTGCCACTGATGGGTGCCCCCCGAAGGGAGAAGGGGCGGCGCGCCGTATACCACTGCATCGAGATGCGATGCGCAGGAATCGCTGTGCGGCGCTCTGCAGTTCACTTGCCAAAGGAGATGGAGAGCATGTGCCCATTGACCCTGACGCTCCTCGCTGCAATCGCGGTCACGGTGGCGCTCTGCGCCGCCGCTACGCCGGCGCGCGCCCCCGGTTTCGCGGGCGAGACGAACCGGGCGACCGTGCGACCGCGGGAGATCGACGATGTGTTGTACAACCCCGGCATCGGCTTCACCACCATGGGCAACTTCGACGGGGATGTCCCGGATCACCCCAAGTCCACCATTGCCTACTTCAGGTGGTATTGGGGCGCGATAGAGCCGAAGGGCGGCGCCTATCGGTGGGACATCATCGATGACACGATCGAGAAAGCCAAAGCCCACGGGCAGCGGGCGGCGCTTGGCATCATGCCGGTCAATGGCCGAGCGGGGGCGCCGCAATGGTATCGCGATCTCGGGGCGAAGGGCTGGGACTTCTCCACCGGGGAGGGCGCAATAAGTTTGGATGCCCGACCACAACGATCCGCGCTACGTCGAGCATATGGGGCGGCTGGTGCGGGAGTTCGGCAAGCGCTACGATGGGAACCCCAATATCGACCGCGTCGACATCCGCTCGCTGGGGCGCTGGGGCGAGTGGCACTTCTTCGGAGCATCGGATGCCCCCGGGTTTGAGGACGCCACGCCGGAGACGCGCCGCCTGCTGGTGGACATGTACCTGGAGAGCTTCACGAAGACGCCCCTGATCATGCTCATCGGCCCTATCGATGATCTGCGCTATGCCGTGTCGAAGGGAACGGGATGGCGGGCGGACTGCCTCGGGGATGTCAAATCCGGCTGGAATCACATGAGGGACCGCTATCAGCAGAACATGGAGGCGGCGGGCGCCGGTGACACCTGGAAGCGGGCACTTGTGACGTTCGAGTCGTGCTGGGTGATGCAGCACTGGGCGGACGAGGGGTGGGACATCGAGTTCATCTTCAACGAGGCGCTGCGGTGGCACTGCTCCATCTTCAACAACAAGTCCTCGCCGGTGCCGACTCGCTGGTGGAGCGCGACCGAGGCCTTCCTGAAGCGGATGGGGTATAGGTTCGTGCTGCGGTCTATGACCCACCCGTCGCAGGTCGAGGCCGGTAGGGCGCTGCGGGTGGAAACCGAGTGGGACAACATCGGCGTGGCCCCGCCCTACCGCAAGTACGTGCTCGCCTGGCAGCTCACCCCCGTCGGCCGGCGTCTGGGCAAGACGGCGGTGGAAGATGCCGCCCATCCTATCGATGTGGCGACGTGGTTGCCCGGCAAGCACGACGTCAGCCTTGACCTGGCGGTGCCGAAGGACTTGACGCCTGGTCGCTACCGCCTGTCGCTGGCGCTGCTGGACCCGTTCACCCGCGAGCCGGCCGTGCAACTCGCCATCAAGGGTCGGGACGCACAGGGCTGGTACAACCTGACCGAGTTGGAGGTGGGCGAGCCGAAGGGCGCGTAGGATAGCGCAGGCTCTGGCCTGCTTGTCACGGTCCCGCGATGCGAGACCAGTACCAGGAGATCACCCCGGAAAGAGGCTGGAAGATGGTCACGACAGACTGGACAGGAGGTCCTCTCCTGATTCATTGCGCGCTCGTCCTCGTCGCTCTGTGCTGCTCAACGAACTACAGCCAGGCATGCGAGCATCCTCGGTTCTTCTTCTCGAGCGACGATATCCCCCGGCTTCGCGCCCAGGCCCAGACCACCCACCGTGAGATCTGGCAGTCGATCCTGGAGGCCGCGCAGAGCAGCGTCGACGCCTCCCCTGCGGCCACCGCCCCGGACCGCCCCAACCTGGACAAGTATCGCAACGCGGCCAACGAGTTGCTGCCTTTCGCGTTCGCCTACGTGATCACCGGGGACCAGCGCTACTTCGAGCTCACTCGGCGCCACCTGCTCACCTATGCCCAGTGGACCCATTGGGGGGACGAAGGAGAGGTGGGCGGCCATGACCTGGGCTTCCACCACATGCTCATGTTCAACGCCATCGCCTATGACTGGCTTTACAATGACCTCTCGCGGGAAGACCGCAAGACGATCGGGTCCAATCTCGCCAAGCGGGCGGATGAATCCTACCAGGTCAGCCTGCGGAAGGCAGACCCCGATTCGACCTGGTGGACGCACTCGTGGGCCCAGAACCACTGCTGGATCAATCACAGCGCGCTGGGCGTGGCCGCGCTGGTGCTCGCGGGCGAGGATGCCCGCACTCAGAGCTGGCTCGACGACTCGGTCTACTACCTGACCCGAGTGCGCTACCTGCTGGAGGGCATCGCCGATGGGAGCTGGCACGAAGGCCTGCCTTATCAATCGTACGGGCTCACCATGTCACTGGTGTTTCTGCAGAACCTGAGGCGGCTGACGGGGCAGGATCTCATCCCCCACGCCTACTATCGGAATTACGCCTACTCGCGACTCTACAACTTTCTGCCCCACTCGGACAAGTTCGCGCTCTCCTACGCGGGATTTGATTGGAGCTGGGGGAGCACCTCCTATCATCCGCCGCAGCTGCTGCGGTTCGTTGCCAAGGAATACCGGGACGGGCACGCGGAATGGGCGGCGGAGCAGTACCTCGCCAGCATCGGACGCTCGAGTCACATCTGGTCTGTCCCGTGGCAGGTGTTGGAGTTCCTCAACTATGACCCAACGGTGAGTGCCGAGTCTCCCAACACCTTGCCTCTCACCAGGACATTCCCCGACCTGGCGGGGGTCATCTGGCGGACCGGCTGGGGCGACGGCGATCTCACGTTCGCCTTGAAGACCGGCGCTTACGGGGGCCACTTCGCTTTCGAGCGGTGGTTCAATGTCGAATATCCCTTCGACCACCCCGAAGTGGACCAGCTCAACGCCGCGCACGATCATGGGGATATGAACACCTTCTATCTCTATCGCGGGGGCGTGGACCTGACCTCGGAGACGGTGAGCTACCGAGACAATAAAGCTGCGGGCCACAACACTCTGGTGGTTGACGGAGAGGGGCAGTGGAATGGCCTCGACGATTGGGGGCGGGATCGGGCCCCTTTCAAGGGCACGGAGGGCCGGTTGGAGGCGGTCTGCGAGGCGAAGGACTTCGACTACCTGGTCGCCGACGCCACCAATCTCTATCGCCCCTACCAGGCCGACGGCGTCAGGCCCGGGGACCGCAAGCTCACCGAGTTCAGGCGCCACGTTCTCTTCGTCGCCCCCGGCTACTTGGTCATGCTCGACCGGGTGAGGGCCGATTCGCCCCACCGCTATGATTGGGCCTGTCACTTCACTCAGTCGGTGGCTGTGGACGGCGATTGGATAAAGGGAATGGCCGAGCGGGATCAGGTGCTGGGGGTGAAGGTGGTGGCGCCCGCCGGCTTTGGCGCCGACATGGGCGAGGACGGCAAGCCTTACGTGAGGGTGCACCCGGCCGGGGAGGTTGCGAACACCGAGTTCGTGATGGTCCTCTATCCCACGGACGCCGCCAACTGGGAGAAGAGACCGGAGATCTCCTCTCTTGGGGCGAGTGAGGAAGTGTGCGGGGTGCGGGTGAGGCTCGATGGCGTCCAGGACCACCTGATCAACTGCGGAGATGAGAAGACAGTAGTGATGGCGGGCTACTCTTTCGACGGGAAGGCTGCCAGCATTGTCAGCGATGCGGGCGGCCATCTGAAGCGGGTGTTCCTGGCAGGTGGGAGCAGACTCGCGGATCGTGACGGGCTGAGGCTTCTGTTCCAGGGACGGCAGCAGGATATCGTGGTAGAGGTGGTCTACGAGGGCACGGCGCTGGCCCTCTACGGTCGGGACCTGGACGGCCTGGCGGTCTACGCTCCGGGCATTGACGCTTCCCGGGTGACCGTCAATGGTCGGGCGGCGACTGTCACCAGGGAGGGGGATTACTTCCGGCTCGGGTAGGCGGGTATACATAACGGCGTGACATGATCGCTGGCGAGAGGAGCTGCCGCAACACCGTTGCGCGTGGCTGCGACAGCTACTCCGGTCAGACGGAATCCCGGAGGATTGTCCTATGCCTCGAAGGAACCTGTTCGCTCTCTGCGCTCTGCTGACGGTCGTACTCGCTCTTAGCTGCACGCGATCGAAGGCCGCCTGGGACCTTAGCCCGACCGATGGAACGAATGCCTTCACCTGGATCGCGGTGGCCGATCACGAAGACGAACCGGTCGAAGGTCTCGTCGACCGTTTGGTCGCAATCAGGCCAGTGTTTGTGGTGGGTGTCGGGGATATAGTATTCGAGTCGAAGCCGGAGTCATTCAAGACCCTCAAGAAGGTCATGCTGGACCCGCTCGCCGATGTTGGCGTCCGTTATTACCCGGTGGCGGGGAATCACGACTTCCCGGTCCAGCCGCACTGGTTCGAGTTCTGGGCGCCCCCGGCCAACAAGCTCTACTACTCCTTCGACTACGGCAACTCGCACTTTGTCATCCTGGACGTCAACAGGGCTTACCTCTCGGAGGGCCAGAAGAGGGAGGATGCGAAGTATGAGCCAGGCAGTGAAGAGTCTGCAATACAGACGCAGTCGCAGAGCTTCCAGCCAGGCAGTGCCCAGTACGAGTGGCTCCGCAAAGATTTGGCGGGGACAAACAAGAAGCACATCTTCGTGTTCTTCCACGAACCGGCCTTCAGCTACGGCGGGCACGACGGCAGCCCAGCCATCCAGAAGGTATTGTGCCCGCTTCTTGAGCAGTACAAGGTGACAGCCGCCTTCAGCGGGCACTCCCACGGCTACGAGCGTTTCGTGCCCTTGCGGGTGGATCTCTCCTCGGGCAACCCGGTGGCGGTTCGGGACGATCAGAACGGAGTGGTCTACGTGGTGGCGGCCGGGGGCTATCGGTCGCTGTACGACATCACACCCAACCCGAGCCACGCTGTTGCCGTCAAGGCCCACAACTTCGCCCGGGTGGATGTGCGCGGCGACACCGCGAGGGTCACGGTGATCGAACCCGAGACCGGACAGGTGTTGGACTCGTTCGAGCTGAAGAGCCGGCGACACTAATCGTACGAGGAAGATCGCACCGAGGCGGTCAGTCAGCGCGCTCCGCCCCGCCGACTGCCGACCGCTCAGCAAGCCGCGCGTCGACGTCGACCGGCAGCATCGGCCCATGCTGCTTGATGGCGCCTGCGGGAAACGCCATGGTGTAGTCTGCCCGCGCCGCCTCCGCGGTCTCCTCCCAAGCGCACTCGCCCCAGAGCAATCTCGTGGCCAGCTCCTTCCTCCGCGGGTGCTCTCACTACCGTCTGCGGTTGTTGCGAATTCGTGATAGCGGCCACCATCGCCTTTCACGCTGCCGTCGTGGTTCCGGCAGCTCACCCCAAAGGGTTCGATGCTTCCCGCGACGAATTCGCTGCTGACGGCTACCAGACGCGATTCGAGCACAGCCCTGGAGACACGATCATGAGAAGCAAGGACCCTGTCGTGCACGTCGCAACGGTGACTCAGGACGGACTCGATCGAGGGTCCGCAGAGTTGGCTGAAGAGACCCTGGAGCGGTTGGAGCAGGCGGCCTGTCGCAGGCCGGACGTCGTGTGCCTGCCGGAGATATTCGCGGGCAGCGTGCCCGAGAGTGTCCCTGGACCCACCACGGAGCGGCTGTCTCAGTGGGCGCGGGCCAACTCCTGCTACGTGATCTGTCCGATAGCGACGCGGGTAAACGGCCATCGCTTCAACTCCGCGGTCCTGCTGGACCGCGGAGGCCAAATCGTGGGGAGGTATGACAAGATCCACCCCACAGAGGGCGAGCTGGAGCAGGGCACGTGCCCGGGCCGCGACGAAGCCCCGGTGTTCCAGACGGACTTCGGCGCGATCGGCATCCGGATCTGCTTCGATGTCAACTGGCATGGATCATGGGACCGTCTGAAGGAGAACGGAGCGAAGATCGTCTTCTGGCCCTCGGCCTATCCCGCCCACCGGCACCTCTCCGCGCTCGCCTGGATGAACGAGTTCTACGTCGTCTCCTCGACCATGACGCGCGCCTCGCGAATCTACGACGTCACGGGCGACGTGATCGCCGCGACTGGCATGTTCCAGCAGTGGGCCGATGCCGACCTGAACCTGGGCAAGCGCCTATTCGAGATCGACTATCACACCGACAAGATCCCTGCACTGCTGCGCAAGTACGGGCGTAAGGTCGAAGTCCAGTGGTATCACGACGAGGACTGGTTCACGCTGGCGTCGCTCGATCCGGAACTGTCGGTGGAGGAGCTAATGGCCGAGTTCGGACTGATCCCCCTGCGACCGTATCACGACCGATGCGAGAGGGCGCAGGACCAAGCGCGGGCGCGTGTGGCGGCGTCGGCCTGAAACCGGGGGCCGTAGGTTTAGCGCGGGAGCTGCGTCATCGCCTGATCGGGTTCTCCTCGAGGCTCGCAGCCCGGGCTTCCGCAAGGTCCCGGCGTTTCCGGTACTGCTTGGGCGTGCAGCCGAACAAGCGCACGAAGTGGCGGTGCAGGTGGCTGTCATGCGCGAAGCCGCACTCCGCGGCGACGGCTCCGACCGAGCGATCAGTGTGTGCCAGAAGCTGCCCCGCCATGGCCAGGCGGTTTCGCAGAGCCAGGGTCGAGAAAGACACCCCCATCACCCTCTGGAAGAGAGCGTGGAACCGCGATACGCTGAGGCCGCAGTTGCTCGCGGCCTCCGACAGGCTGATCCTCCTCCGCGGCTCTGTGTTGAGTAGCGACAACGCAGGCATAACCCGCTGAAACGCCCGGGCATGCGTTCCCTCCTGCGTCATCGGCAGGATGGCTCCGCGCCCCCAGGAGCGTCTCAGCTCGATGAGGAGACGCAGCACCTCCAGGCGCAGGGCGCTCCTCCAGTAGGGGCGCTGGCGCTCGACCTCCTGGAAGATCACGCGGCCGATGTCCAGCACTGCCGATCGGATCTCAGTCGACAGGACGCGGTGGCGTTCGGGCGGAGGGATGGAGAACAGGCTCAGCCACGGCACCTCCCCCGCCAACTCGTCTCCGATGAACTCGGGAGCAAGAACCAGAATCACGTGAGTGTCTCCGGGGGGCGGGATGCGCCACCCGTGGGGCTCCCACATGCTTGCCAGCCAGACGTCTCCCGGCCCGCGTATCAGTGAGAGGGAGCTGAACTGGATCTCGTGCACGCCCCGGAGCACGATCCCGATCTCGACACCGGAGTGCGCGTGGATAGGCCCTGAGGTCCTGCCCTCGCCGGCCTCTGCCCACACACCTGAAGGACCCGGCCGATCTGCTTCGTACTGCGGTGACTCGAAGGTTCCGTGCTGCACACTGACCTCGCCAGCGCTTACCGGGCGACGTGCGAGATCATACACCAATTCAACAGTTCCCTGCAACTCACTATTCCGTGATCGCCAGTATGCCCAACGTCCGGCCGACCGCGTGTCGCCTGCCGGGAGCGGCGCTACGTTTGTATGTTGCACACACTCCCAGTCGTCCCTGTCGCTATCCGATCTCTTCAGTAGGATTAGTGGGGCTCCTGCCCCGTCTCGACGCCCCCCATCGGCCATCGCGGTGGATGGCCGCCAGTAAGATTATGCAGAGGTGGAGAACGATCATGCAAGGCAGCGGGCGCTCACTCTGATAAAATGTTGTGTGACGCCATGGCTTGTAGCGTATCGCTGCTGCGGGCGGGAGATGCTCCGTATCATGGCGCGCTGGGGAGTCCTGGCCCGGTACAGCGAGAGGCCTACGCGAGAGGAGGTGAGGCGCTCGAAGTTGTTGAGGCGACTCTGGAGATCCCGTACCATCTCGAGTTGAGAGGCAGGAGGCTTGAGTGATGATTCGGCGACGGAAGGGCTTCACCCTGATAGAGTTGCTGGTTGTGATCGCTATCATCGCGATCCTGGCAGCCATGCTGTTTCCTGTGTTCGCGCGTGCACGCGAATCCGCGCGCAAGATTCAATGCCTTTCTAACGTGAAAAACCTCGCCATGGCGTTCCAGTTGTACTTCACGGACTTCGACCGGTATCCGCCCGCGGAGCACAACCCGCAAGTGATTCAATACCTCACCGACAAGGGGTGCACGCTAACCCCAGGGTGCTGCACTTACGCCACCGGTGCAAACCCCTATCTCAGGTGGCCGGTGATCCTCGATGAATACGTGAAAAACCGCGACGTGTGGAGGTGCCCCAGCGCCAAAATGGTCGGCGGCGCCGAGCGCGTGTGGGGACAGCCGGATTGGTTCAAGGAGATGCAGGCCAACTGGCCGACCTGCATCTGCGAGGAGACATGGCCACCCGGATGGGCGGGCACGGTGACGGACACCCAGGCCCTGGTTGGCGGCTGCCCCGGCCCCAAAGCCACAGTCGATCAGGGTGCGACCGAGATCGACTACTCCGACACCCACGCCGTCTATGGAGAACTGGAGAAGAAACTCTCCCAGATCGATGACCCATCGAGGACCCTCATCCTCGCCGAAAAAGGTAGACACGAATACTTCGACCGCATCGAGCAGGTTGCCTATCCCGAGGCCTGTCGCATCTGCTGGGGCCAGATCATCGACGGCAATTGCCACGGTGCGGACTGGGTGAACTGCTCCGAGACGCAGGCTTGCGGCGTGCCCACAGCCCAGATCAGCAATTTCTGGAATGACCCATCGTGGCGCAGCCAGTTCACGCGGCACCTGGGGGGCAACAACCTCGGATTCACCGACGGGCACGCTGCCTGGTGGCCCGCCGACGCGATCCTGGCGGCGGCTGCGGCGAAGCCCAGCCAGCTCCCGCCCATGAGCGGCCAGCACCTGCCTGCCTACTTGCCTGGCGGCTGGTAAGCCCTACGGACATTCGCCCAATGAAGCACCATCGGGCGAACGTCTTCTCTTGGGCATTCGCCGGTCCTGATGATTTTCGCCCTTACTTCTTTGGGCGAAAATTATAGGACAGTACCGATAGTGGCTGGTCTATTGCGCGGGCGGAGTCTTCCGCAAGGCGACTCCGCCCGCGCTTGGCGCTAGCGGCTTGCCTCCCCCCTGAATGCGATCCAAATACATCCGGACAGGACACAGGAGCGTCAGATGGAGAACCTGGTATCACTCTGGTCGTTCGCGAGCGTTGCGCTGGTGCTTTCCGTGTGTGCGCTCCGGCCGGTGGACGCGGCTACCTACACCGTTTCGCCTGAGGGCAAGGACGACAACGCAGGCACGGTGCATTCCCCTTGGTCTCTGGCACAGGGGAACGCGTCGGCCCGGCCGGGCGACACCATCATCCTGCTCAACGGCGTATATAAGGGCACGCCTATCGCTCCAGCTCGCTCCGGCAGAGAAGGCAAACCCATCACATACCGGGCAGCCAGCGCCGGCAAGGCAGTCCTGACGGCGTCCCGTGCAATGCCCGGTCCTTTTCCCGACGACGATTCCAGTGGACCTGCCGCGATCCTCCTGCTGGACCGATCCCATATCGTGATCGATGGAGTCGCGGTCAAGGATCCCGGCGGCCGGTTCCTCTACGCCGGCGGGGCAAGCTCTGTAGTGGTGCAGAACTGCCACTTCGAGAACACGGAGTACCCCACCGCGTGGGAGTCCTGTCGGTTCAAGCGAGTCGGCGATTACATCACCTTCCGCAACAATGTCGTGATCAAGGGCAATGATTCCGTCGCCATCACCGGCGGGAGCTTCCATCTGGTCGAGGGCAACAGGTTCGAGGGCGCAAGCCACACCTGCCTCGTGCTGATGGGGGTCCAACGGTCGGTGGTACGCGGCAATAGGTTCGAGAACCCCTTCCAAAAGCTGATGGAGGTCTTCACCGCAAGGAAGAGGGATGTCGGAGACGAGATTCGGAAGAGCGAGTACCTGGTCATCGAAGACAACTTCTTTGGCCCAGCCCCGCCGATAGAGAGGAATGGCACGAATAGCGGCTCGGGCAGCGCAGGCATTCAGTACGCCGGCAACAACTGCATTCTTCGACATAATGTCTACTTCAAATGCGGGATGGGGATGGACTTCAGCCGGTACACATCTTCGGGCCGCGACGATCCGGAAGCCCTCTATTGCAGCCACAACCGCTTCTACAACAACACGGTCTACGACTGCGGATGGCCGGCGCGGTACGGCAGCGGCCCCGGGATTTGGATCTCGGGGGGTGCGGATGGGATCGGGGACAACGTACTGGTCAACAACGTTCTCTACAGGAACCACGCTCACCCAGATGCTCACTTCCCACCGAGTACACCGTACGACGTGCAGTTGGCGTTCGCGGATCCGGGCAACTTCCGCATGCTCGGGAACCTCCTGATGGGCAGGGAGAAGGGCGCGGTGACTGTGTGGAACAAGCAGCAGGGATCGGGGTGGACGCTGCGCGCCTTCGAGGAGCAGTTCCCGCAGACCGCGCGTGGGAACCTCGAGGCGGAGCCGGAGTTCGTGGACGCGGAGAAGCGTGATTTCCACCTGAAGGCAGGCAGCCCGTGTATCGACGCCGGCGCACCGCTGACCCAGACCAGGTCAGCCGGCCGGGGGGCGGTGGTCGAGGTCGAG
>JBEKKD010000092.1:0-11350 GCA_050010895.1 Armatimonadota bacterium | reverse complement strand
TCACGGGGGTTCCCTGCCGAACGAGTGATGGAAACTATCTGGTTCGCCCATGCGGCGAGGAGGGATTCACATGAGATGTGGCGCGATGCTACTGCTGTATGTGTTGATATTCGGGAGCTTCGGAATAGCTCGGGCCCAAGATCAGGTTGCCCCTGCTGCCGAGGAGACCGTGACCGTGCCGAAATCCGAGTATGACGCGCTGAAGGCACGGCTGGATGCCGTAGAACGAGAAGTCCAGGAGTTGAAGGAGAAGCTGGGCCAAGGGCCGGGTCAACCCCCCCCTGCCGTTGAGGCGCCTCCTGAGGCGGCCGCGCCTGCCGCGCCCGCGCCTGAGGCCCAGCCTCCTGCTGCCGGAGGCAAGCAACTCGCCCTGCCCGACATCAGCCTCATCGGCCAGGTCAAGGCCAGGGCCAGCTCGGACACCAGGGACGATCTCCGCAACAGCGTTCGCCTGAGCGAACTGGAGTTAGGTGTCCAGGGCTATGTCTACCCGGACGTAAAGGCCGATGCGTTCATCACCATGAGCCCGGAGGAGAACTCACCGGCCCAGGTAGAGGAGGCCTATCTCACCTACCTCGGTCCTATGAAAGGCCTGAACTTCTACGTTGGTGAGAAGCACGTCGCATTCGGCCGCACCAATATCCTGCACAACCATTCCTGGCTCTACGTCGATCAGCCCCTGGTGCTGCGGAACTTGGTGGCCGAAGAGAGCCTGGGAGGCGAGGGCGTAGGCGCTAGCTACGTTCTGCCCACCAGAGGCGGCATGTTCGCGCAACTCGATCTCGGCACCTGGACAGGCCCGGGGCCTGGTCAGCCAACCTCACTGCCCAACATCATGGTGGGCCCCGGGGCCAGCTTCTCCAACCGCTTCAACACCGCCCGCCTCTGGACCGGATACCCGGTCGACGACAACACCGAGTTGGAGGTCGGCGGATCGTACGCGACAGGCGGCGGCCAGGGAGTAGCGATCCCCGGCGAGGGACGCGTTCAGCTCAGCGGCGTGGACGTGAGCTACCGCCACTTCGGCGAAGGCACCAGCCGCCTGCTGCTGCGCGGCGAGGGTGTGTGGCGCCAGGAGGACAACGGTCTTACGAGCAGCACGGCGCATGGCTATTACCTCTTCAGCAACTGGCGGCCTGAGAAATATAAGAGCGTCGGGCTGCTCTACGACTGGTCCGAGTTCCCCCAGGCCCCGGATTTCCACGAGTCCGCGCTCTCCCTCATCCTCACGAAGCAGTTCTCCGAGCAGTACTACCTGCGGCTGCAGGCAAAGCACGGCTCCCGGCCCGGGGACAGCTCCTATAACGAGTTGTCCCTGCAGTGGGTCTGGGGCGTAGGGCCGCATACCCACAACTTGGAATGACACGAACGATCCCGAGTCTCGGAAAGGATACATACATAGACATGAAACTCCACATTCTGATGCCGTTGCTGATAGGCGTTCTGCTGATCGCGGGCCTCGCGCCGGCCTCTGCCAAGATCCAGGTCATCGCCACCGTGCCGGAGCTGGCGGACATCGCCAAGCAGGTCGGTGGAGACAAGGTTTCGGTCTACTCCGTCGCCAAGCCCAACCAGGACTACCACATGATCGAACCGCGCCCGAGCGATGTCTCCCGGATTGCGCGCGCCGACATGATCGTGCGGGTCGGGCTCGACCTCGACATGTGGATGGATGCGCTCTTGAATGCCGCCGGCAATGCCAAAGTCAACCGCAATGGCCCCGGCTACGTGGATGCCTCCATCGGTGTCCCGAAGCTGGAGGTCCCGCGCGAGCAGATCACCGGCGCCTCCGGTGACATCCACGTCTTCGGAAATCCCCACTACTTCTATGACCCGGAGGCCGGGAAGATCATCGCCCGCAACACCCTCGCCGGCCTGGAACGCGTCTCGCCAGGTGACGCCGTCGCCTTCCGCGCCAACTACGACCGCTTCGCAAAGGAGATCGACCGGCGCGTGGCCGCCTGGCAGGCAGAGCTGAGACCGTACCGGGGTCGGCAGGTGGTCACCTACCACGCGAGTGCCATCTACTTTCTCAACCGTTTCGGACTGCGAGAGTTCGGAACCCTGGAGGTCAAGCCCGGCATTCCGCCCTCCGCCGCCCACATCCAGGACCTGATCTCGCGCATGAAGACGGACAAAGTCACCGCTGTCGTGATCGAGTCCATCTACCCGCCGTCTTTTGCGGACCTGGTCACTCGAGAAACCGGCGTCAAGTACGTGGTCGTGCCCTACGACGTGGGCGCCCTCGGTACGAAGAGCTACTTCGACCTCGTCGACAGTTGGGTCCAGGGCTACAGGAAAGCGCTGGGCTAGTTCGAGCGGTGTTGCGGGGCTTCGGTCCCGGAACTGCAGAGTCTCGCCCGGTTCGGGTTCGAAGCCCGAGCCGGGTGACTTGCCTGGAGAGAACAAATATGACGCATCACCCAGACATCCTAGCAGAGGCGCCTTCGCCTGGCCGCGAGCTGGTTGGGTTCGAACACGCCAATCTCGGCTACGGCAAGCTGACGGTGCTTGCCGATCTCAACCTCGTGCTCGCCAGCGGCGACTACCTGGGCATTGTGGGTCCGAACGGCGCCGGGAAGACCACCATCCTCAAGGCCATGCTCGGTATCCTCCGCCCCCTCAGCGGGCGCGTCCGCAGAGACGCCAGCGTCCGCTTCGGCTACGTCCCCCAGCGCCAGTATGTCGACGAGACCTACCCCCTCACGGTCATGGAAGTCGCTCTCATGGGCAGATACTCTCTGCTCGGAGTCTTCGCACGGCCGAAACAGAAGGACAGAGAGTTCGTGCTCGAGTGCCTCGATCACGTCGGCATCGCCGACCTCGCTGGCAAGCCCTATCGCGACCTCTCCGGCGGCCAGAAGCAGCGCACCCTCATCGCCCGCGCCCTCGCCGGCCAGCCCCAGGCCCTCATCCTCGACGAGCCCACCAACGACATGGACATCGGCAGCGAGTACGCCATCATGGAGTTGGTGAAGCACTTCAACACAAAGGACGCGATCACCGTCGTCATGGTCAGCCATCTGCTCAACGTCGTCGCCAACTACGCCCGCGACCTCGCCATCCTCGACGGCGGCGTCAGGGTGGTCGGCGAAACCAAGGAAGTGCTCTCCGCACAGCACCTCACGGAGATCTACGGAGTGCCCGTGGATGTCGCCACCGTCGACGGCCGCAGCGTCGTGCTCACAGGAGTAACCCATGACTAGCATCTTTCACGACGAGTTCATGAGGACCGCGCTCGTCGCCAGCCTCATCGTGGGCGCGGTGTGTGCCTACCTCGGCGTCTACGTCGTCCTCCGGCGCATCGTGTTCGTGGGCGCGGCCCTCGCCCAGGTCTCCAGCGCCGGCGTCGGCCTCGCCCTCCTCACCGGCAGAGAGCCCTCTCTCACCGCCCTCGCCCTCACCCTCGGCGGCGTCGCCGCATTCTCCATCAGGCCGGCCGGGCGCAAAGCCGCGCAGGAGAGCTTCATCGGCATCGGATATGCAGTCGCCTCGGCCCTCGCCGTGCTCTTCGTCGCCAAGAGCGCCCAGGGAGAGGGCCACCTCCTCGACGTGCTCTCCGGCAACATCCTCACCGTCACCCCCGCCCAAGTCTGGTGGATGGCCGCAGTCGCCGCCGCCGCCATTGCCCTCCACACCCTCTTTCACAAGCAGTTTCTCTACTCCGCATTCGATGGCGAAACCGCCCGCGCCTCCGGCACGCGGGTCGGCTGGTGGGACCTGTTCTTCTTTCTCATCCTCGGAGTGATCGTCTCGCTGGCGATCCGGCTGGCGGGCACACTGCTGGTATTCGCCTTCCTGGTGATCCCCGCGGTCACCGCCCTCCTGCTGAGCCAGCGCCTGGGCAGAATCTACGCCATCGCCATCGGCTCAGCCGCCATCGCCACCGTCGCCGGCCTCTACGCCTCGCTGAGAATGGACCTCCCCACCGGCCCCGCCATCGTCGCCGTGCTGTTCGTACTGCTCTTGCTGGCTATCCCAATCTCACGGCGGTAGCCAGTAGCCCACCCCTGCCGCTGTCTGGCAGGGGTGGGGCAGTTCCGGCCCGCAGAGCCCCTCCTGCCCCCCTCCCAGTGGGGCGCGTTGGTAACCTCAGCCGCGCAAGCGAAGCGCGCGGCGAGCCCTCGCCCCGCAGGGGCGACTCTGCGTAGGGCAGGAGCGTGTCTCCTGCCCTATCTGTCATCCTGAGCGAAGCGAAGAGCCTGTCCTGAGCGAAGCCGAAGGAATCACGCCGGTTGGTGTTGGTGTTTTTCGGGACTCCAGTCCCGAAACCAAGCAGCGTTGCGTCGGTACCTCAGTGCCGACGCCCCCCGTCTTTTCTGCTGCCACGCCGCGCATTCCCCAGGCCAGTGGCGTGGGTTTGTCCCGAGCCGAAGGCGAGGGATAACCCGCGTTCGCCCCGCAAGGGGCGACTGTGGGAGCCGGCCCCCCCCGGCGACCCCCGTCGTTCTCTCGCCTTTCCGACTCTTCGCCTCGGAGCTTGCCCTGAGCGTAGCCGAAGGGACTCCTCGCCTCCTCACCTCTTCGACTCCCATGTCATCCCGAGCGACTCGTCCGTCAGCTGACGGAAGGGCGCGAGTTATGCGAGGGATCAAGACCTGCGGAGCCGACCGGAGGGAGGCGACATCATTCCGTTGCGTCGGTACTTCAGTCCCGACGCCCCCATCTGTCATTCCGAGGCCTGCCCGCCTTCTGGCGGGGAGACAGGGCGGCGACAGCCGACCGACGACCGTGGCAATCCCGCCGTTGCCGTTCCCGCCGAAAGCGGGAATCAGCGTCCATCGGCGTTCATCGGCGGATGGCCTGGCCTTCCCCTTTCCCGGAGTTTACCCTGAGCGCAGCGAACGGGCCTCCTCGCCCCCCCCCGCCCATTCTCCATTGCGCTATTCTCGATTCTCTATTCTCTATTACTCTCCCCACCCCCAACCATCATCCCTCCCTGCCCGCGCGCCGCCCGCGCGGCTCCGACGCAGTCGGAACGCGCGGAAAAGACGCCGTTAGCGGTAGAACGGCGTCCGCTCGCACCCCCAGCGGGCGGCGATAAGTCGGAGCCGGGGCCGGGCCTCCGGCCTGTGCTTGTTTCCCCTGCGCCCGCCCGGCCTGTCCGCCCACTGGCGGAGTGGGGGACGGTCCATCGCATTCCTCCCACGACTCGCAGGGCGGGGGGCGGGCGCAGGGGGAGGGACAAACCACCCCCCAACCATCATCCCTCCCTGCACCCGCGCCGCCGGCTTGTCCGCCTCCGGTGGGGCGGGCGGCGATGGCGTACCTCACCCGCGCTAGCAGGGATTGCTTGGAATTCAGGGAAGCGACATGGCATTCTGTACCCAAAGCGAAGGGAAGGAGACCGGCAGATGAGAGCTCAAACCGCTGAAGCCGAGCCCATCTACCTGATTGCCACCCACAACATCAAGGTCAGCGACGAGAACGTGAGGGAGACCCAGCGCGACAAGGACTTGGAGGAACTGGCTGCCAGCATAGAGCGCCACGGTCTGCTTCAACCTGTGCTGTTGCGCGGAACCTTCAGCAAACCCCCGTATCAGCTCATTGTCGGCCAACGCCGTCTGCTGGCTCACCGTCGGATTTTGGAGCATAGAAACGCGAAGTGGCTACGTATTCGGGCCATCTTCGCCAGCGACATCAGCGACACCGATGCCACCCTCAAGTCGCTAGTCGAGAATATGCAGCGCGTAGATCTCAATCACGCGGATGCAGCCAAGGCGGTCACGGCCCTTTACAAGGCCTACGGTGGGAGATACTCCCGCGATGACCGCCGCGTTTCGCGAGAGACGGGCATGTCCCTCAGGCGCGTTCGCCAATACATCGAGATCGAAGAGATGGCTTCGCCTGCGATGAAGAAGAAGCTGCACGATCGCCAAGTGACCCCGACGGATGTGAAGCGAACTCTGGTCGCGGCTGGCGGCAGCATTAAGAAGGCTGAACGCCTCCTGGACATAATGGTGGAAGAGGGCCTCACAGAACACCAAAGATTCCGGATCGCCGAATATGGCCGCGAGCACAAAGATGCTTCCGCGGCAGCGATAGTCGCCGAAGCTAGACGCCCCAGAGTCGAGCGCCAGGTGATCGTCACCTTGCGCTCCGATCTCAGGACCGCGCTGCAGCGCGCCGTTGATGAACTCGCGATGGCACCCGAGGAAGTCGCGACGCAAGCCATTGAGGATTGGCTCTCTAGCCAGGGGTTCTACGAGCGGTGACAGCTCGCGGATCGCGGGGCCGGCTGCCGAATCAAGCCACTCTGGATCACGCGATAGTGGCGATAATCGCCAACACCAGGAGAGTCCGTAGAAAGCTGGACCTTCTGACCATCGCCGAGTACGTGGAAACGGCGCGTCTGGGTCTGGGATCGTTGCGCGCTGTTTCCGATGTGGTCGGTGTCTCAGAGCAACAGCTTAGGGAATTCCTGAGCGCGAGGAAGCTCTCCTTGCCAGCACAACGGTTGATACGCGAGCGAAAGGTAGATAGCGTTGACGTCGTGCGCGAACTCGCCAAGCTGCCCGCAAGTGATCACCTCTCGGTGGCACGGCAGGTCGCGAACGGAACCCTTGGCTCGAAGGACCTCCGGGCTGTGATCGCACTTCGAAGGAGCGCGCCGGCGACGGGCGTTGATCACGCTGTCCGTCGCGTTCTGGATTCCCGAAATATCAAAGAATACGTCGCCGAGTTCCGCCTGGCGAGATCCGCGGACGCTGACCGGGTTCGCCAGCGCTTTGAGCGGCTCCTCGGGGGGTCCAACGTTCGATCGTTTGTCGTAAGGGACGGGGTGGCACATCTTGCCCTGAACGCTGCTGGCATGCGCAGATTGCAGGCAGCCGCAAGGCAGATGAAGGTCACGAAGAGTGAAGTCGTCGAGTCAACAGCCCGTGGAGGGGGGAGGCGCGTAAGTGGCTAAGGTTGGCGCTGATCATGAGCACAGCGGGCATGGCGCAGTGCTCCGCTTTGAACGTTTCCAGGGTCTGGTTGCGGAACTGCGCTCGTTCCGCCTCGACGATGTGCTGCGTGAAATGGAGAAGTACAAGGAGCGCGGCAGGATACTCGGCTTCGTGCGCGGGCTCCGCCTCTCTGCGCGGCTCATCTCCATCCTGAGAGAAGCTCTGGCAGACACGGGGGTCGATGTCTCGTGGGGGCATCTATTGGACGCAGAAGAGCGCTCCTGTTCGCCGGAGTGCGACGTCATCCTCCACCGGGGGGGCGTTGTACGGACATGGAACGGCGAGAGGAACAGCATCATGGAGTTCAAATTCGTGTCGTGTCGGAATGCAGTGGCCGTTGTCAGCTGCAAGTCTCTACTAACCGAGGTGGACACTGAGTATTGCCAGCAGATGCGCGAATATGTCAGAGACGTTTTCCTGTTCGCGGAATGCTGTCGTCCGAAGGATCTCAAGCGCCTTCATGACAACGCGACAAGAGCTGGATACTCTGGATTGTGGTACCTGTATGCGCTGGAAGAAGGCGCTTCCGAACACGTAGTCGACCAGCGACTATGGCGCAGTTTCCTCGATGCCCTCCAGAAAGTCGCGTCACGTAGGCGCTCTAGGCGGTAGCTGCACATGAACCAGGGAAACCCAGATGGCATGCGGAGCCGAGGATACGACGCGGCCTGGTGGCAGGCAGCCACGCGCGTGGCGTCGGTGTCCCTTTCGGGCCTCACGATAGCATGCCCAGCATGCCATCACGAAGGTGTTCTCTTCTCGAAGTGGCAGCGCGGCTCCGGCGAGAAGCCGCTCTTTGTGATCCACCGGAACGGAGGGACATCGTCCGAAGTGTGTCCTGTGGCTGCGGAAGACACACTCCGCGCGCGGAGCCAGGTTCGCATCTCGGCCGGGGACGTGCGTAGGGCGTTCCGTCTGGGGAAGCCGGTAGTTCTGTTCAGTGGCGGGCGCGACAGCCTCTGCACATTGGAGTACCTCAGAGTGCTGTACCGCGGACAAAGTGATGGGCTAACCGCTCTCCATATCAATACCACCGCCGGCTTCCCGGAGGTCGAGGAGTACGTGGAACGTGTGTGCGAAGTCCTCGGGGTCCGGCTTGTAACGGTCCGGCCCGACCGGGACTTCTTCGATACCGCAAAGAGATGGGGAATCCCGGGGGTGAGATCCCGGTGGTGCTGCAAGACGCTCAAGGTCATGCCGGCCACGAAGTACCTGCGGCAGCTCGATGGGCCGGTTGTAGTATACGATGGGATTCGCGCGGCTGAGTCCCCCGTCCGCGCGAAGTACACTCCGATATGGTACCACCCTTCGTTCCGGTGCCTGTCCATCAGCCCCATCTTCAGCTGGACAGACGCTAAGGTAGATGACTACATCAGGCTTCGCGGTCTGCCGCAGAGTCCCGTACGTGATCTTGGATGCTCAGCCGAGTGCTGGTGCGGAGCCTACAAGAAGCGCAGCGACTTCGAAAAGCTGCTCCAGGTGCATCCGGAAATATTCGACCGTCTCGTGGACGTGGAAAAGGCCCAGAAGGGGCGGTACACTTTCCTCTACGAGAACGGTGAGCGCGTTCCCCTGAAGTCGCTGAGGCCGACGCCAGCGCGCCGCTGACCCCAACGTGCCACCTTCTGTTGCTCGGGCCGGTCCCCTGCTGCCGAAGCTCCCTGCACGCGCGCGGCCGGCTTGCCCGCCCCCTGGCGGGGCGGGCGGCGACTGCATCTGCCCCCGGATCACCGATCCTCCTGAAGGCGAGAGTCCGTCAGCCGACGGACTCCCCTACGGACTGCCCTGCCTGTTGCTGACACCCGCCGCAGGCGGGAATCGGCGTGTATCGGCGCCTGCCCGCCTCGGGCGGGTTCATCTGCGTCTAGATGCCTTGCCGTT
Source organism: Armatimonadota bacterium (assembly GCA_050010895.1). Lineage (GTDB taxonomy): Bacteria > Armatimonadota > Hebobacteria > Hebobacterales > Hebobacteraceae > JBEKKD01. The sequence continues at coordinate 2,519 of JBEKKD010000092.1, read as the reverse complement.
GCCCTGCCGTTTCCCTCCGACTCTTCGACTCCTCGCCTCTTCGCCCCGCGAGGGGCGACCTTCCCCCGCACCCTCTGCCCCGTGGCCGCTCGCCCCTCTTCTTTCGCCTTCCGATCATCCCCTGGCGTCCGCCCGGCCTGTCCGCCCACTGGCGGAGCGGGGGGCGGGTGCCAGGCGGAGCGCCACCCGCGACAACTACCAGGGCAGGAGACCCGCTCCTGCCCCACGGGAATTGCCGCCCCGAGAAACGCCCCGAACAAGACGCCGCCCGCGGTAAAGCGGGGTCTCCCCTCCAGCATCCGTGCCACCGGCCTACCCCTCCCGCTGCCCTTCCCTCGTCTTTCCCTCCACCTCGGAGCTTGCCCTGAGCGTAGCGAACGGGACTCCTCGACTCTCTACTCCTCGACTCTTCGCTCTTGCCGTTCCGGCGGCGAAGCCGCCGATCAGCGTGTATCAGAGCCTGCCCTGAGCGAAGTCGAAGGGTCCATCGGCGGTTGAACTATTTTTCCCTGCCCCTCTGCGACCCCGTCGCGACACATCGCCACCCGCGCACACCCCTCCCAGCCCCTCCTGGCCCCCTCCAAGCCCCAAATCGCCCAATCCCCCAACCGCGCATCCCCCGGAAACCGCTGATGCCGCGCTCGTTTTCTCGCCCGACCGCGTTTTTTACCCCCCTCCACGCTCAACCTGGAGCCTCCTGTGGCAAATCCGAAATCGGCCCGTCACGCAAATGACCCCATTTCAGCTTACCTATTGACAAAGCAATCGCTTGCTTACTTATTCGATCTCCCCTCGGTGCCCCTACAACCCCCCTCCCAGCCCCCTCCTCCCGCCGACCTCGCGATTCCACATAAGTACAAGTTTAGGCCAGCCTAAAAATGTTCCACGTGGAACATACGCGGCTTTTCGCGAAATCCCCCGTTTTCACCCCGAAATTCGCGACGCAGATTCGCGGATTTCGCCCCACAACCTATCCCATCTGCCCCACAAGCCCTGCGCTCCCTGCACCGATGCGCGGCCGCGTTTCCACTCCCGCCATTCCGCAGGAGACAGGCGGGCTGTCTCCGAACCTGATGCTGTGAGACCTGGGCTGCTGGCATCGCTTCCGGCTGTGATCACCGGCTTCATCGCCTCCGGCGGGTATTTGGGCGTGGGGGCGCTGATGGCCGTGGGTACGGCGTGCGTGCCGATCCCGTCCGAGATCGTGATGGCGTTTGCCGGGTTCCTGGTGTCACAGGGCAGGTTCGATTTCTGGATGACGGTGCTGGCGGGAACGCTGGGATGCGTGGCGGGTTCGGCTGCGGCCTATTGGCTGGGGCACTGGGGCGGTCGGCCGGTGGTCACTCGCTATCGGCGCTACGTGCTGGTGTCGGCGAAGGATCTGGCACGCGCCGATACCTGGTTCGGGCGCTACGGCGATTCGGCCGTGTTCTTCTCCCGCTTCATCCCCCTGGTGCGAGCATTCATCTCTCTGCCGGCCGGAATCGCGGGGATGCCATTCGGCCGGTTCTGCCTCTACACCTTCCTGGGCTCGGTTCCGTGGTGCCTGGGGCTCACGTACCTGGGGGTGCGCCTGGGCAGTCGGTGGGACGAGATCAGCGCGTTCTTCCACGACTTCGACATTGTCATTGTGGCAGCGGCCGTGGCCGCCGGCGCATGGTGGATATGGCGGCACGTGAGAGAGGAGCGCGATGCGTCCCGAAACGAGGCCGCGGTTAGCGACAGGGAGGCGTGAGGTGAACGTCGAGCCCTTCGGGACTGAAGCCCCCAAACACTAGCGCAGCCCGCGGGGCGCGTTTGACCGGCCCTGAAGAGGCGACTATAATTCCGAGCTATCCATGACAGTCCAAGCTCCGAGCAGTATCAAACTCCGTAACGCGCTGGCGTCGCCCCCTCCGAATGGGGCGACGTTTGCCAGTTTCGTGCTGTTCACCGCACTGGGCGCGCTGCTGGCGATGATGTACGTGGGCAGCGAATGGCTGCTGGATAATGCGGTGTTCGGATTCTCGACGGACGCGGGGTGGGTGCGGGCGGTCTTCGCGCGCAATCTTGCTTCCGGCAGCATCCTCTGTTTCAGCCCTGGAGTGCCGGTCGCGGGGGTAGCGGCGCCGGTGTGGATTGTGCCCCTGGGCCTGCTGGGCGTCCTTACGGGGTACGTGTTCGCGGCGAAGCTGCTGGGCGCGGCGTGCGTGGTGCTGGCGGCGTTCCTGGTGTGGCGGATGACGCTCGATCTGCTGGGAGACTGGCGCTTTGCGTTCCTCGCGGGTCTGGTCGTCGTCGCCAGCCCTCTGCTGATGACGGCCGCGGTCAGCGGAACGGAGGGCGCGCTGGCCGCGCTGTTGGTGGCGGCGCTGATCTACTGGGCCGCGCTCAGCTATGAAGGCGCACCGCGGCAGCGGGTGATGGCGGCGATCATCGCGGGGCTGGCTGCTCTCACCAGGCCGGAGCTGATCCTGCTGCTTCCGCTGCTGTTGATCGATCGCTGGCTGACGGCCGCGCGACACGCGCCGGCCGGCCGG
>JBEKKD010000091.1:0-11429 GCA_050010895.1 Armatimonadota bacterium | reverse complement strand
GCGGTTCGAGGTGATGGATGCGGAGGGGAGGGTACGGGCTCAGGTAGGCTTGGGTACGGATGGCCGCGCGCCAACCCTTGTGCTGCGCGACGAGAAGGGCGAGATGCGCGCCATGCTGGCGCTAGGTTCAGAAGGCAACTCGGCCCTGGCGCTCATGGACGGGAAGGGCGAGACGCGCGCCGCGGTGGCCGGCATGAAGCGCTGGCTGGCGGGCAAGACTGCGTCGCCTGCACCATGAAGGAGGAGGCCGTGAGAGGCATCATTCTGGCCGTGGCTATGCTGTGCATGTGCGCCGGCCCCTCCCGTGCGGGCCGGCAGCGACCCCCGGTGCGCGGCGAGGTCGTGCTCACAGCGGACTTCGAGGGCCCCAACGCGCTCGCGGGCTGGTCCGGATCGGGAACGCTCGACAGCGGATACCAGAGCAGCCGGGCGCTGCGCGTGGAGTGGCTGCCCGGCACATCTCCGTCCTCGGCGTACTCCCGATTCGCGCTCCCCGTCGAGCGCCTGCGCGGGTGCGTGATCCGTGTATCCGGCATGGTGAGGGCGGAGAACGTCACGGATCGCCCGCAGCCGTGGAACGGCATCAAGATGATGCTGCCCATCACGCATCCCGGCGGCACCCTCTACCCTCAAGCCAAAGTTGGCACGGGTACGTTCGCGTGGAAGCGGATCGGCTGTATCGTTCGCGTGCCGAGCGATGCCACGTCGGCTGTCCTGCATCTGGGGCTGGAGGAGGTCTCCGGCCAGGTGTGGTTCGATGACGTGCGCGTGGTGGTCGTTCGGCCGCCGGCCGCCGCCGCTCCTCAGCGCGCGAGCGGGCCGGTCTATCGCGGGCACAGTTTGCCCCGCCTTCGCGGAACCATGATCAGCCCGGACATCGCTCCGGACAACTTGCGGACCCTGGGCCAGGAATGGAACGCCAATGTCATCCGCTGGCAGTTGGTGCGCACCAACGAACAGGCAGCGGCTCAGCCTGACTACGACAAATGGCTCGACGGCGAGCTGGCCAGGCTCGACGCAGCGCTGCCGTACTGCCGGAAGTACGGCCTGATGGTCGTGCTGGACCTGCACTCGCCGCCCGGCGGATCCGCCAGTGCCGGAGGGTATGCGGCTGCCGACGCCGATATGTTCTCGGACAAGGGGTGCCAGGCGAAGTTCGTGGAGGTGTGGCAGCACCTCGCGCGAAGGTACAGGGGCGTCGAGGGGATATGGGGCTACGACCTGGCCAACGAACCGGTCGAGGATACGCTCGCCGAGGGCCTCGACGACTGGCATGGGCTGGCGGAGCGGGCGGCCCGGGCCATCCGGGCCATTGACCCAGAGCGAGCGATCATCGTTGAGTGCGCGGCTGGGGGGAACCCCGATGGCTTCGACGGGATGGAGCCGCTCAATGTCCCGAACGTGATCTACAGCGTCCACATGTACCTGCCGCACGCCTTCACGCACCAGGGAGTGTTCGGGCCGAGCCCCGAGGTCCGGTACCCCGGCGTCATCGACGGAAAGCGCTGGGACCGCGCTCAGCTCGAGGTCGCGCTGAAGCCGGTGATGGAGTTCCAGCGCAAGTACGGTGTGCACATCTACGTGGGGGAGTTCAGCGCGATCCGCTGGGCGCCGGACGACAGCGCCTATCGCTACCTGAAGGACCTGATCGACATCTTCGAGGCGAACGGGTGGGACTGGACTTACCACGCCTTCCGCGAGTGGGACGGATGGAGTGTCGAGCACGGCTCCGATCGTGCGGACAACGCGGTCAGCAAGACCCCGACGAGCCGCGAGATTCTCCTGCGGTCGTGGTTCGCCAGGAACCGGCATCCGGCCGCGTCGGGGCAGAAGGCACCGTAGGGTGGGAGTGGGGCGCTGCGGTGAGTGCGGTCCCGCGACCTCAGTCTGCGCGAAGCGCGCCCAGTCCAGGTCACCGGACTCCTTGCGGCATCCAGGTCCCGTGCTTGGCCAGAAGCTCATCTGGCTCCCAGGAGGATCCTGCAGCCCCGACATGATGTTTTCGACGACCGCTGATACCCCTGTGCCGGGAGACGTCAAGGATGCAGAAGGACACCGCGCGGGGCTGCGACCGGGCTGGAGGTGTCGAAGGCCTGGCAGACGCAGGAGGGCGACGGGGCCTGATCGCCTCAGCGCGCTGACACAATCGCCTCAGAGGCCGCGAGCGGGGCAGCTACCCCGCTCGCGCGTTCAGGAGTGTGCGGCCCTATTCCAGGTCCGATACTTCCTATTACTGGACGTAGGTCTCGGCCAGCGCACGCCCGCGCCCGCGACGAATCGGGCGGAGCTTGGGCGGGATGGGTCTGTGGCAGTCGAAGAACAGCCAGTGGTATTGGTCCCCTCGTTCACCAAGCGCAGCCAGTGAGATGAAAGCCCCTGGCCAGCAGACACGCCATCTTGTCAGCGCGCTCGTGGGCCGACTCAGGTCGGGCTGTAGCGAGTTCTGCAAAGCGAAGCTCCCCGAGGATGATCTGGTGTTGGGACATAGCGGCCAGGCGACGGCCGCGTCGCTCCCTACTTGTTGCTTACGGGAAGCGGGCGCGGAGTGTCGGGAAGGGTCAGGGGGCGGTGTATGCGACAGTGCGGGGGCGTGCAGTGTGCGGGCCAGTAGCAGTACCTGTGAGAATGTGTGATAGTGGGTAGCGCGGCGCGCTCCCTACGGATGGAACAGCGAGTGAGCTGAGGTTCACTCGCTCCCTGCGGATGGAACAGCGCGCCGCGCCTCTCAGGAGGCCGACGATGAAGGACCTATGGATGGCGCTGGAGGAGCGTACGCGCACCTGGGACGCGCTCCGCCGCCAGGGCCTAGCGGATTCGGTCTGGCGGGACTACGTCTCGGTTCGCTTTCGGCGCACCGGTGATCCGCGGGCGCTGGAATACCTCTACCCCTACCTCAACCACGCCGATCAAGAGACGCGCCGGCATGCTATCGACGCCGCCGCGACGGTGTTCGAAGGGCGAGGCGCAGGCTTTATCAATGCCCTCGGCTATTTCACCACGAATCCGGACCTCTTCTTGCGCGACCGCGCGGTGATTGTAGTGGGCGCGGCCGTGACAGGATCGCGAGATGAGGTGATCCTGGAGGCGCTGACACCATATCTCAACAGCCCGAACCTGTTCGTGCGGAAGCTCGCGCTGGTCGCACTGGGCAAGGCGGCAGCAGGTCAGGCAAGCGCGCGGGTGCTGGCGCAGATTCGGCGAGTGGGGCAGCTGCCGGGCCCACGCGAGGATGAGGTGCGACTGGCCATCGCCACTGCCTTCGCAGGCCGCCCGACGGAGGAGGTATGGTCTCTTGTGGCCGGCCCCCAGCAACAGGAGAAGACCGACCGAGACGCGGGAGCCACTGCGGTGCTCGCGCGCGGCGCGTCGGAGGAGTGGTACCAACGTGCCTGCGCCGAGGTATTCGAGCCACGCTTACATGCTGACGAGGCGACAGACGAGGGGACAGGATGGAAACGGGGCCTCATCCTGCGCGGTGGCGTGACCGCGCTTTGCCACGCCGGCGCGGGGAAAGGCATGGAACCGCTAAGCCGGATGCTCCACCTACGAGGCGGGCGCGCGCCTGGACATGCGCTGTTCCGGTCCGCGCCCGAGTTGTTCGCCAGTGCAGATCCGGCGCAGCACCGTGACTCGCTAATCGAGCTCGCGCGCCGTGGGGATGTCTCCACGCAGCGAATCGCCGCTGTCTGCCTGGGCCGTTTGGTGACGGGACTCGAGGACGAGACTGCGATCGCGGCGCTTCGCGAGTTGTCGGACGCGAAAAGCAAGGCGGTACAAGCGGCGGCACTGAGCGGATTGGGAATGGCTGCTCGCTCGACCTGCGATGACGGCCTGCGGCGGCTCTGCTTGGATCGGTTCGTGGAGCACGAGACAGCGACCGCTGCCATGGGTGCCTTGGGCATGATCTTCCTGGGCTCTGGGCGGCGGGACGTGTTCGCAGAGATTCGCGACAGGGCGACGATGCTGCGCGAAGCGCCGGTGAGAAGCCGTCAGTACTGCAAGCCGCTCGCCGCCTGCTATCGCGCCGCCGGCCTGCTCTATCTTGGCACCGGATCGGTGGAGCCAGTGGAGTTTCTCCTCGATGTACTGGCTCACCCGCCTCGGCGCTACGATGAGTACCGATGGGCGGCGGCGGAGTCGCTGGTTATGGTTGAATTCACAGAGTCCGCGCTGGGCTGGGAGTACATATCGCCCGTGTAGTTCGAAGGCGCCCCACCGCGGGCCGATCGCGGGGCTGGCCCACCCACCGTTATCATAAGCCATGACCAAGTTCAACCCGGATTTCTGGGAGGTCACTATCTCGGAGGAAAGCTGGCGACAGTTCTCCACCGAGGAGCACCTGTACTACGAAGCACCTGAGGACGCGGAAGAGCGGCGTGCTCGCGCGGCGCGGGCGGAGGCGATGTGGCCGGAGATCCGTGCATTGATGGAGCATGTGCTTACACCGAGGCAGACTGAGGTCACCACCCTGTACTTCATGGCACAACTGAACCAGCGCCAGATCGGGGAACGGCTGGGGATCTCTCAGCAGGCCGTGTGCGAGCATCTGTATGGCAAGTTGCGGAACGGCCACGCTGTGGGCGGCGCGCTGCGCAAGTTGCGGAAGGCTTGTACCGAGCGAGGCCTATGCTGGGAGGGATAGCCAATCATCGCAGGCCGCTTCGACGCCTGCAAGATGGCAACCAGTGATTACCGGACCACGAATCGCGACCTCATCGTGCTGGGAGCACCACGGCAAGTGGCGGAAGAGCATGAGCGACGCGCTGGAGAACTGGGGAAAGCAACGCCTTGACGGCGAGCCGGGTAGTGCAATGGAGGAGGACAAATGAGGCGCATCCCAAGGGATAGGACCGTGCTCCACGAGTGGCCCTACCGGCACCACGAGCCGGTCGCGGAGGTGGAGCTTGGCGAGACGTTCGTGGTGGAGACTATCAACTTCCGCACTCCGATCATACGCAGTGCGGCCGATGCGAATCCGTCGGTGTACCGAGAGCGGGAAGAGACGGGGCCAATCTTCATCAAGGGCATCGCACCCGGCGACGTGATCGCCATCCGCATCGAGGCCATCGAACCGGTCGGTCACGCCAGTGGCGGATGGTGGGAGGACCCCGAGGTGGCCTCTTTCCTGCCGGTCGAGGGCGACCGGGTGCTGTTTCCCGGCGGGCTGTGGGCACCCAAGCGCATGATGATCGGAGACATCTACACCACGCCGGCCGCGCCCGACACGCCGAACCCGTGGGACAACGGCGGCAACATGGACTTCAAGGACGCCGCCGCGGGCAATACCCTCTGTCTCCGGGCGGAGTTGCCGGGCGGTTTGCTCGTGCTCGGCGATGTACACGCCGCACAGGGCGACGGCGAGATTCTGGGTCTGGCGGCCGAATGTGCCGCCGATGTGACGCTGCGTGTCACGAAGGAAGAGACCTTCTTCTCGTCCCGGCCCCTAATCCGCAAGCCCAATTCCTTTGTGTGTCTCGCCTGCCGTAATGACTATGTGGAGGCGAAGGACGTAGCAGTGCGAGACGCGGTGCAAGTGCTGAGCCGTGTCGCCGGGTGTACTGAGGCGGAAGCGTACCTATTCGCCACCACCGTCGGCGACCTGCGCAATGGCGCCGTCTGGTACATGGGGGACCAGCACCGCCCGCCGCTGGTCGTCGGAGTAGAGGTTCCATTGTGCTTGAGTGAGTGACCGAACGCCAAGCCTCCCTGGTCTCCGCGTCACCACGTCGCAGCCGTAGCCGTAGAACGCCACCTGGCCGTCACGGATGTGGCATCAGGTGGCGTTGGGTTGACCAGCGCCGGCTCCGTCACGTCGCCTTCCTCAGCACCCTCAGCGCATTCAGCGTCAGGAACTTGCAGGGCTCGCCCTTGCGCGCCCAGCGGAGTACCTCGACACCGCTCCTCGGTTTGGTCGTGAGCATCGTAGAACCCAACATCTCGGGTGCCCAGGTACCATCGGGGCGCTGTTTAGCGGCAATGAGGGCAAGCGCTTCGGAGGCGCGGGGATCGGCGAGCTTCCCTGCCGCGTCGAGCGTGCGGCAGGCATCGAGAATCTGGTACTGCCAGTGCACCGGGTAGCGCAGTTTCACGAACCCCGGGTTGATGATCGGATGCCTGGTCGCGTGATCTCTGCGGAATAGCCGGTGGCTGAGAAGCAGTTCCGCCCCGCGATCCACGGCCTCCTTCACCGCGGCATCGCCTGTGAGGCGCCAGTACTCTGCCAAACCCCACAGCGGCAGCCAGGTCTCGTTGAAGGAGGAATGGTCGGCCTCGGGGCGCTGGTCGCAATTCCATCCCCCGTCGGGCCATTGCCAGGAAAGCAGCCGCTCGACCAGTGTCGCGACCCGCGGGTCATCACCATACCCGAGGCGCGTGCAGTACAGCACGGCCGCGCCTTGCTGGGAAGCACACCGCCGGGCGCGACCGTTGATGAGGGGCGGGTCGTGCGATAGCAGCCACGGCAACGCATGGTCAACGGCACGCTTGACTGCGCCATCACGGGGCGGATAGTCGAGGTCGGCGAGTCGCACCAGGCGCCAATGCGAACCGCGGTGCTTGTTGTATGTCTGAGAGCCGAAGCCGCCGTCCTCTCGCTGATCCGCGAGCAGCGCCCGAGCGCGTTCCGAGCGCCGGATCGCGTCCCGCGCTCGCCGTGCGCGAGGTGAGTCCTTGGGCTCGTGCATGAGATCGACGAGCGCGCCGTAGCGAACGGAAGGCTCGTCCGGTTCCAGAAGCCAGTCCAGTACGGGTGAGGACGTCGTCATAGTTGCTTCTCCAAGACGGTGGTCTCGCCTCCCACCATGGGCCCAATGTCAATCTTTCTCTTGCCGACGACCGTCATGCCCATCGCCTCATAGAAAGGCGTCCCGTAGCCAGTCGTGTGCACGCGCATCCGAGGCCGACCGGTCTCCTGGATCGCAGCCTCAGCGACCTTGAAGAGGGCTGAGCCAATGCCGCGCCGGTGGAAATGTGGACGCACCCACAGGTTCTGGATCTCATCATCGGAGAAGGCGATCATGCCGACGACCTGGCCGTCCTCCTCCGCAACAAAGCACTCCCAGAGTGCTCGAATCTCGGCCGCCCGCGCTACCGAATGCGCGCGAACCAGGCCGGCAAGTTGTTCATCCGTGATGCCGTCCGGTCCAGCAAGGAACCGGTATCCTTCGCATATGATGTCGCTGACTACCTGATCATCGGCGGCCGTCGCCTGCCTGACTACTGCTTCCATGCCGACCTCATACTGTATCTTAGCCGCAGAAGAGTCACAAGGCTTCTCTCTCGATCTCACCAAGCAGATAGCCCAGGTGCCTGTGCAACTGCTCCCGGCTCTCGCGCCGATATCTCTCATCGTCCCTTCGGGTCCTTTCCCAAGGCTCATCGAGCGCTTCGGTCAAGTACCAGTCCACGAGTGAGAAGCTGTGCACCAACCACAGCACGTACGTCTCCTCCAGGAACGACTGCACTGAGGGAGCGGCGCCGCCGCGCTCGCGGTACGCTGCGAGGTAGAGCCGTGCCAACTCCTCGAGCGAGGCGCACCGCCTCTCGACATCGTCGGGCGCACCGAGCCAGTAAGCGATGTCGCAGAAGCGCGGCGCGAGTTCGACGTCTTCGAGATCGAACAGCAGCAAGTCACCAGTCAGCCAGCGGCGCCCGATCTGCTCCAGGAACAGATCGCCGTGCACCAGACCCAGCTTCATCCGCGCCACCTGTCCGGGTAGCCGTTCCGCCAACTGGCACAGGTGTGCCGGTGCGTCGGGCGCAACCGAGCACGTCTGCTTCAGCGCCTCGCCAAGCTGGCCTGCGAGGGAGCAATCCCAAACGCGGGACAATACCGTCGGAGTGTCGGCGCAACACTTGTCTCCCCACATGTCCGTGTCCCGCTTGAGGATCAGCGCATACTCTGCGGGAGGGCGGACGGCGTTGAAATGCGCCACCATACGCACGAACTTCGGGAATAGCTCGGGGTCGGTTCTGAAGCTATCATCGGAATATGCCGGCCGATTGCCCTCTTGGCGTGCCAAGACATCCACGTGCTCGACAAAGATGATCTCTCGTCCCTGGTTGTCCCGCATTGCCCCGTACAGCTTTGGTATCGCCACCCCCAGCGATGCCAGATGCTGATAGTGACGCGCCTCTGGCGAGCCCGAGTACTCTGCATAGAAGCGCTTTGTGAACACGGTTGTCTCCCCCGACTGTCCTGAAGGGGTCTCATAGGTAATCGTCGGTATGAGCTTCTCGGCACTCCCGCCGTAGTACCCCATGACCTCGTGGTCTATGCGAATGTTGAAGGAGGTCACAGGCTCCCCCGCGACCCGCTCCACGATGGGTCGAAGTTGCGCTTTGGCTAGACCGAACACGGGCGTGACGTCAGCGTCAGACCCGGGATCGCACTCGGGGCCGCAGGTCAGTTGCTTGCGGAAGTGCGCCAGGACTTCCACCTCCTCGAATCCCAGCGCGGCGTGAGCGCGTCGGCTCGCGGTGTTGTCGCTATAAGCATCGGAGGCCATCTCCTGGCAACCGCGCTCTCGCGCCCAGGCCTCGCCGGCCGCGAGGAGTTGCGCCCCGATTCCCTGCTGGCGACAGTCGGCGTCAACGTACCACCCCTCCAGGTAGCCGACAGGACTGGTCGAGCAGCCATCCGCGGAGGCCCTTAAGGATACCTCAGCGAATCCACAGAGGCCGCCGTCGGACCTCTCGGCGACGAACACCGCGTCGCGTTGCGGGTTCGCGAGCGTGCGCTCCATCTCGGACTGGAGTTCCTCGGCGGAATGGCGCGGCCAGAGGGCAAGCCGCATGCGGAGCCATTCGGGTCTGTCTCCTGACTGTAGAAGTCGCACGTTCATCTCTTGGTGTGGTCCCAGATCGCTGTGAACCCAATCGCCGGAGCAGAGTCTTCTGGTGCTTCCTATCAATTCCACCAGAATCCCGTCGCGTCGGCGGCGCCTTCTTCACCGCCGGCGGAACGATACAGCGCCATGGCGGCCTCGTTGGATCTATTCGTGGGCACGAGCATCTTGCGGCATCCGTCCTCGTCGGCAAGGCGCTTGACCTCCTCGATGAGGGCGCGCCCGATGCCGCGCCTGCGGTGCTCTTCGACCACGGCCACCTCATAGACGAACACCATGGGTGGTTTCCCGTCAAAGCGGGAGAGCCGATACCCGAAGACGTAGCCGACAGGCTCGTCCTCGACGTAGGCGACGACGAAGTAGTGCCTGTCGTCCGCCAGGAAGCGGCGCATATACGCGGGGTCCACGGATACGCCGACGACCTCATCCATATTGAACTTCAGATCTTCGACGACGCGGACTGCAGCCTCCTCGTCACCCCGACGCAGCCTACGAATGGTCATGACTGTACCCGCCCATGCTGTCGACCTGCCCCGGGTCCTGCAAGGTCAGCACAAATCGGTTGGTTAACCTCTGCATCTATCATGATCTCGAATTCCTTCGTGAGCATTTCAATCTCGCTAACCAACTCCCGTCGGCCTCTATCGGTCAGAGGGGTTTCCAGGATTTTGCTGTATCGCGCCAGGAAATCCCGAGGGAGCTTACTCATGGTGACGTAGGCCTGTTCGACGCGCTTATCAGCTGGATCGTAACGCTCGTTGAGAGCAAATACGATGGTTCGTAATGCTTCGAGAGATCTCTCCAGGTGGAAGTGAAAGGCACTATTTCCGATTCCCCTGGCGACGTAGTTCATCATATCACCAAGTGACCCTTTGAGGCTTGGCAAGCTTCCCCGTAGCAAGGCCTGCTTTAGCCGCGGGGGATAGGGATAGAGTTCGGACTTCATGCGCTGGAGGACCCCTTCAGGGTCCAGAAGAATCACCGAGTTTGCCAATAGTCCAAGCATGGTGTCAGCGCGGAATCTCAGTTCGGAAAAGGAGGTCGCAGCCTCCTCGGACACCTTTTGGATAACCATCCTGAGCCAGTCTATGGTGTTCCATCCGACGTCTATCAGCGACCCGTACAGACGGAATATGTCTCCTGCTGGACACCATTGATTATCCCAGGCGGGGCACTGGTGGTCGATTCGCAGTTCGGTCACTCCGTCAATCATCTCAAATGCCCGCCGTCGGGTCTCCGGCGTGATGATGTCAGGCTGGCATAAGACGTAGAGATCGATGTCCGATTGCTCATCGAACGTTCCCATGGCGTAGGATCCGATACAGAGCGCGCCCTTGATAGCCTCAATGCCGGATAGGGCCATTGTAACTGGGGCGATCCTGGCGTGAAGTGGGTCGTTTGCCGCAGCCGCGTTCCGCAGGTTGATACCATCCATGGCAGATATGAGACCCCCTGGCGAGCAGCGCTCGCGCCGCAAGCTTACCATCCTACAGGGCCGACTGCCAACTCCGCTCAGGTGCCAGCGAGGCTTCGTGGTTAGCGGCGCCTCGCTCTTCTGGCGCGAGCGACACTTGGCGATCGTTTCGAGTCGTGTTTTTCCTTACCGGATTCACGGTTTCGAACCCGAAAAACGACCCTCGAAAAAGCAAGCAAATACCTTGTTTTCTCTAACTGTGGACGGATTGAGGTCGTCCACAGCTTTTGGAGAAAGAGAGAGCGAAAGCGGCATTCTGGGGCCGAAAACGGCCTCCGGCGGGCAGATCCGTCCACAGTTTGCAGAAATGCCAAAACGCCCAGGATTGCGCCACAGACTCCCAGAGAAGCGCAGAAGCGCCCTCGGTTGAGAGCGCTTCGAAACGTAGAGAGACAGTTCCACCTGGTGAAGATGGTGGAGGAAGCGTTACTCAGGATCGAACTGTCTCCAGATGTGGACGAGGTCTGAGGGTTCGATCCTGAGTAACGTATGCTTAGGGTACGCCGATCACGAAACGCTCTCGCTCGTCCGATGACTGGCGTGATCCAGCGCGGTTAGCAGTGGCGGAAACTACAGCAACAAACAGACACGCCAGCGGATGAGGGGTGCAGACTTCGTGGATGAGTGCGGGGGGCGTCGCTCTGTTACCCGATGTGGACCCATCGGATGCCTCGACTCCGTATTGGCGTCCCATCTCCTGCGGGCGACGCGCCGGAGCATCTAGTTTCTGGTTAGAGGGGCGAGCGTGCTTGCACCACCCATGATGTTGAGGCCCGCGCCGAGCATTGCCCTCATGGACCGAAAGAAAACGGCGAGGACCTTTGGGCTAACCGGGTAGAAGATCGGTGCCAGCACCTCTCGCTGCATCCCGTCGAGCCACGCGTCTGGACTAGCCGTCGACCGGTCGTCCGCAACCGCTGTGACACTGCCTGCTCGTGTGCCGCCTGCATGAGGCCGCGTTCGAACTGTCCGGTGGATTGTCGTGTTTCATGTTGGTAGGTGCGCATAGGCTCAAGGAACGGGATCGGACAAGGTCAAGCCTTTGATGTTCGTCCCACTCAAGACGATGTAGAAATCGTAGGCTCCTGGACCGGTTTGTACGAAAGACA
>JBEKKD010000090.1:0-11526 GCA_050010895.1 Armatimonadota bacterium | reverse complement strand
AGTCTGTCATGGGAATGCCTCTGGCTGCGATGCAGGATTTGGCGTCATACCCGCATCCTTCGCGCTCCAGAGGCGTTTCCCCTTTTTCCCCCTCTTCTCTCATGCATAATACAGGCTAGCCAAGCATCCAGGTAAAACAGGTAGTCGAGCATGCGCTCCTTGCGGCTACGGTCAGCAGTGTAGCAGCCATGGATGAAGGCCGGCGGTTCCCCGGTCCCTACCGCGTTCAGGGCTTCCAAGTATGGCTGTGGAAAGAGGTAGTGGCCGCAGGGCGGGAGATAGCGGATGGTCTCGCGCGCCACGCGCCCTGCCCATACCGGCACTTCGCCGAGGGCAACTTCCATCGCGACAATGCCCTTGAGCTCCTCATCCGTGGCCAGATCTGCCCCATACTTGCCACTCTCATCCCATCCGGCGTCATATGGCGTATACCACCAGCAACGGCTTGTGACAGTCCGTTCGAAGGCTTCCTTTGACCACTCGCCCGCGCACGTCATGGTGCGTCTCCCTCCCCTAGCCCCTTCGGCGGCCTCCCGCGCGAGCCCTGCCACTAGCCCATAGACCCTCTCTACGCTGGCCCAGACCTGCTGCTGGAACTGACCTGCTATCGGAACGATGGGGGATCGGCACGGGGGTGCAGATTCCGCCGCCAGGACCTTTCGACCATGGTGGAGGAAACTGTGCTCAGAACAAGAAACTCTCCGCGTCGGACCAGGTCGGGGAGCTCGATCCTGGGAACGTTTGCCTGGGATATGCACATACCAAAACGCGCTTTCTCGTCGGATGGCTGACGTGATCCGCCGCGACGATCGGTGGAACAGGTCAGACAAGTCAACAAGAGCGCTCCCGTCCGCCCCTGAGGTCACCTTGCCGGCCACGAGGCTCGCACCTCGTCCCGGTACAGCCCGATCTCCCCCGCTGCAATGGCCTGGAAGCCCAGTTTGAGCGCCGGCGAGTCCGGGCGCAGCCGGAAGTCCAGATGGGCCGCGTCCATAAATCGCGGGTCTTGACCGACAAGGTTCGCCTCGAACTTGACCAGCGGCCTGGCTGCGTCCTCGACATCCTCCCATTCTCCACCAACGCAGATATTCCGCGCCACAACGTTGCCCCTTGGGAGGGCCGGCTCATCGTCCAAGATCCTCGGCAGGTTCGGGTAGTGGCCCCGCCAGGGCGCCTGCTGGTAGGGCATGGCCTCCAGTCGTTCCTTCATGGTCGTGTTCACCTGGTCGCTCGCCCAGTTCATCGCTCGCGCGTCCACGTGCACCGCCGGCTTGCAGTCCACGAAGATGTTATTCGCGATCGTGTTGTCCCGGCCGCCCCCGATGAAGGCCGCCATGCTCACCCGGCGGAAGATGTTCCCGGAGATCTCGGTGCCGCAGAGCATGTCGTCCAGGTACACACCCATGCACCCATTCCCGCCCAGGCCGTTGATATCGTGCAGGTAGTTGTGCCGGATCACTGTCCCCCGCCAAGTCCAGTCGCGCCCCGCGTAGATCGCGCCGGCGTCGTTTGCCTCCGTGCAGACATCGTGGATCTCGTTGAACTCGATCACGTGGTCGTTGCCGCTGAAGGCGATCGCCTCATGCGGGGCGTCGTGGATGAGATTGTGCGTCGCCCGGTTACCCACCCCATCGAGCGTCACCGCCGGCTGGTACATGCGAGTCCATCGGCTATAGTGATGGATATGGTTGTTGTCCGCATAGTGCCCGGCAGGTGTAAGGGTCACCCGGTCCCCGCCCTCCAGGATGATGCCGCCATCTCCGACCTGGTAGATATCGCACCCCACCACGCCGCTCTTCGAGCCGCCCTCAATGCGCACGGCATAGCCGCCGACGTTTCTGATAGTGCATCCGACGACCTTGTCCCCGGTGCCGCTGCTTATCCCGATGGCGGTCCCTCGGGCCGCCTCCAGTGCCAGCCCACGGATGGTCACATATGAGGTGTCGTTCATCGTCACCAGCGTCGGCGCCACCGACACCGTGGGCCTGCCCTCGGCGATGGGACCCGGAGGCCAGAAGTAGAGCATGCCGGTCTCCCGGTCCAGGTACCACTCGCCGGGGGAGTCTAGTTCCGAGAGCAGGTTGAAGCCGTAGAACCACTGGCCCTTGCGGTAGCCGTAGACGTGGTAGGGCGGCGCCACCGCGATCATGTGCCGCTCGGGGTCGATGCTCGCCACTCTCTGGCGCTCGTCGGCCCAATCCCAAAACCAGTACCCATGAACCCAGGGGTCCTTCTCTCCCACCCATCGCCGCGGCCGGTCACCCTCATAGATGAACCTGCCAATCGCATCTCCGACTGTCCCGCGGACATCCACCGGGCTCCCACCCACCACGTCAGCGATGTGGGTGAACCCTTCGTTCGGCCAGCGCGCCAGGGTCATGGGCTGGTCCTGGAAGAAGAGCTCCAACCCGCCACTCTTCACCTCACCGAAGTCGCTGATCCCCAGCGCGCGCACGTCAGCCTGCACCACCTTGCCCCGCGCCGACTCGTCCAGGCGGTTCAGGATGCTCTGGTCTATCATCGGGGTGAAGTTGGTCACCAGTTTCCCACCGCTCAGGCAGACCCGCTCACCAGCCATGGCGCGGTACACGATCGGGGCCTCAGCCGTCCCCGAGTCCTCCCTGGCCAGCGCGAATGGCTTCGTGCGCTCATAGCGGCCCGCCCGCATCCAGACAGTGACCCCGCCTTTTGCCTCGTGCCCGGCCGCCCTCATGTGCCGCAGCATGTCCCGCGCCGCCTCCAACGTCGCCAGCGGCCTGGCCTTCGTCCCAGGCCAGGTGTCGCGGCCGGTGGGGGCGATGTAGAGATCCTTGATCGGTCTCGCCCCTACGAGCGTGGGTAACGACAGCAGTACCAGCGCGGCGATCGGCATAATGGTCCTGGTCACGGCGAGCTCCTCAGCCCCGGCGCAACTGCGCCAGCCTCTCCTCATCCAATTCGACGCCCAGGCCGGGCGCCGTCGGCACGCGCAGACGGCCGTCGTGTATCCTAAGGTCTGGTTCGCGGAGTAGGCCGCAGAGCGGGTGCGCGCCGGCGATGGCGCTCAGGCTGTATTCCTGTGCGGTGCGCACCGCCGGTGAGACCGCGGCGAAGTGCAGCATGGCGACCGTGCCTATGGTCGGCTGCGTGTTATGCTGCGTGACCGGTGCTCCGTAGGCCTCTGCCAGGACGCCGATCTTCCTCGCCGTCAGCAGGCCGCCAACCTTGATGACATCCGGCTGGATGATGTCGACGACGCCGCCAGCGAGCAGTGTCTTGAAACGCAGCAGATCCCACTCCTGCTCTCCGCCAGCAACGGGCATATCCAGCGCGGCCGCCACCTTGGCCGTGCTCTCATCATCGTGGTACGGGCATGGCTCTTCGAAGTGGGAAATGCCGTACTGCTCAAGCCGTCTGCCCAGCTCTATCGCACGCGGAGCGGAGTAGGCACCATTGGCATCAGCCATGATGGCAACGTCATCGCCCAGCACCCGGCGGCACTCACGCACGAGGGCCTCCGATCGGCCCGGCATCGCGTCCTCATCTTTGCCCCAGCGCTGCCCGACCTTCACCTTGACGGCGCGAATGCCCTGTTCGTCCACCACCCTGGCCAGATCGGCCGCCTCCTCTTCCGGCGCGGTGTGACGCCGCATAGAGGAAGCATACACCGGTACCGCGTCCCGGTAGAGGCCCCCAAGCAGCCGCCATACCGGAACCCCGGCCGCCTTGCCGGCAATGTCCCAGCAAGCCAGTTCAATCCCGCTCATCGCCATGGCCTGGGTCTGCCCAGCGATCTTGTAGGTGTTCACGAACATCTTCTCGACGAGCCATTCGACACGCGTTGGGTCCTCGCCAACCACCAGAGGAGCGAGGGAGTGCTGAATGTGCGCGGCGATGACAGGCGCATTCATGGGACTGCATTCGCCAACACCGGTCAGTCCCTCATCGGTATCGACGAGAACCAGAAGCGAACTGTCAAGCTGCACGCACTCGACTCGTGTGATCTTCATTGCGCCTCCTTACCTCCGCCCTTCGGTCGGACAGGGCCCCTGGACCGCAGATGCCCGCGACGGGCATGAGCGTTTCGCGCACGGAATACGCCTCGGTCACTTCGCCCAGGATCGGCCCCAGCCTTGTCCTGGACAGCCGATCTGGGCCGCCCAGGCAACGTCTCCAGGCTGCTTGGCATCGACAGCAGTGCCGAAACGCATAGGGACATGGATGCCGATGAGGCTGAGACCGGTAGTCGCGGGGTCACATCCGCCCCCTTACGCGCCCGTTATTTCTCGCAGCAGCGCAAAGAAGCTCCTCTTCCTCTCCGTGCTGATGCTCCAGTCCACTGGCGGGTTCTGGTAGCCATCTCGGTAGTTACTCTCCCCCTTGTCGTGGTAGCCCCAGGAGGCGTACTCGCCGACGGCGGCGACCATGTTGTTCGCCGGTTCGTCGAAGCGAAAGTGGTCGTCTTCGTTGAAGATGATCGGCATGGGCCGGTAGGAGGGCAGGGCCCGCGTGTGGCCCACCATCTCGGCGATCCGCGCCGGGTCCTCCACGAAGTTGCCATGGAGCAGCACGAAATCCGAGACCGTTAGGACCGACTCGCCGGGGATGCTGCCCCCGCAGTAGCTCGTGCCCACCAATAGCCTCCGGCCCTCGTGCGATATCATCTTGACCTGCTCGATCAGCTCATGCACGCGATGGGGCTTCAGGATCTCGTGCTCGTAGCTCGGCTCTACGTCGCATTCGTTGTCGATCTCGACCAGGACGTTGGTGTAGCCTTCGCTCAGCAGCCATCCCGCCGCCCGGTCGCAGGCGGCGCGGATCGCTGACTCATCGCGCAAGCGCTCGTCCTGGCCGAAGTAGAAGAGGCCCAGGATGACCACCATGCCGAGCCCGTCGGCGCGGTCGAGAACGCGTCGCAGCCTGTTCACGTAGTCGGGCCGGAACTGCCCGCCCTCCGTCCAGGCACTGTTGTGCCAGGGCTGGGGGTCGGAGTCATATGGGCGGCCAGGGTTCCCTCCCTGGAGGTTCAGGGTGAAGGCGAGCAGCCCGTGCTCTCGCCAGATGGGCATGGTGGCTAGGAACTCCTGCGTGTTCCGCTCCGGGTCCCACTCGCCCGTATCCGGATAAGCCCACAGGCCGCGCGTCGCCGGGTTCAGGTCATCGAAAGTCGCCTGCACCATCCGGGAGTTGAACAGCAGACCCTCGACCTTGTGTCCCTGCCAGATCCTCCCCGCGTAGGTCGGGCGGCCATTGAGATGAAACGCGTCGCCGTGAATGGACACTTCGGTTCGTCTGCGAGTCATGTCGTCTCCTTGTAGTGGTGCACGAGGGCTGCCTTGACCCGTGGATCCGTGAACTGATCCGCCCCGACGTTGACGCGTGAGCAGAAACTCCACACCACCGCTCCCTCCGGTCCCGCCTGGAACCAGTGCAACGTATCCGAGGGTGCAGTGTACTGGCCACCTGGACGCAGTCTGATTTCATGCCAGACGGTATAGTGGTCCCGCCGGGTCGCGGGGGACAGTCTTCGGGTCAGGCGTCGGGGACCCGGGCACATGTAGATAGCACTCGCCCCACTACTATAGAGTTTCTTGCATTATGGTTAGAAGTGTCATAATGCAAGAAACTCTACAGCGCACCCCGTAAGGCTCGCACGGCAGATTCTCTTGCATTACGGTCCTAACCGTAATGCAAGAGAATCCGTAAGAGGATGCCGGCGGCGAACCCCCGCCAGACCGGCAGTCGCGGCAGGTCAAGCGTCACGGCCGGCGTGGAAGCCGGCGCGAGGATCTTCAGATCATGTCAGCCAGATACGGGTCGACGAAATCCTCCAGCCAGACGTGGGGATACAAGCGCACCGAGTCGCCCTGGTACTTGAATGCCGGTCCCTCGAGGAGACTGCCTCCCTGGTTGACGACGAGGGTGTTGCGCAGCCAGGCCACTTTGCGCTTGCTCCAGCCGGTGGTGAAGTTCTCCTCATCCAGCGTCAGTTGGTAGCATCCGGTCGCCGGGTCCCGCCGTACCACCTCAGGCAGTTCCCCCTGCGGAGTGGCCGCCAGCACTGGCACCGCGACATCCGGCAGCTTCTCCGTTATCCAGTTGTTCTGGTATATGGACTCCCGGAAGAACAACTCCCCCCGCGTGATCCCCCACCCATCAGCGCCGGCCGGCTTGGCCGCACGGAAGACCTGTTTGCGGGCGACTACGGCCGTCCCGTCCACCGGCAGGTGGGCCACCGTCGATTTGTCTGGGCTGGGCTCATCGGCGGTCGTCATATATCGAAATAGGTTATCAACCAATCGGGTGGCTGCGGGATCGATACCGTACCGGTTGGAGACGTCCATCTGGCAGAACAGGATGCGACCTCTGCCCCGCGTGACCTCCAGCAGCGGAGACTCTGCCAGGTCGAAGCCGCTTACCGCCAGCGCCCGGCAGGCGCCCACCTGCGGGCGGACGAGGGTGCGACTGGCCACCGCATTCGTGTTGCTGACGTGCGCGATCCTATCAGGGAACTCCTTCTCGCTCATGGTGACCGGCGACATTGCAGGTTGCAGGTCGCTGTCCCCTCTCCAGTTGGTCAGGTCACTTGGCTGCAACCCCGCGAAGACCGGGTGCCCCGCGGCCGTCATGAAGACCTGGCGAGGGCGCACATCCTCGGTGGTCATGCCGAAGATATTCGGCGCGTCCTGCTCGAAGACGATCGCCCGCAGCCCCTGTTCGATCAGCCGGTCGATGTCGAGTTCCCGCAGCAGGCGGGAGTTGAGCTGCGATTCGTCCTGGCCTGTCGACAGATACCGGCGCGGGATGATCAGCAGATCTCCCGGCTGCGGAGAGGAGGCCGCGCCCCGCCTCGCCGCCTTGTCAGTCTCTGCCGGAGTCTGCTGGAACTGCTTCAGTCCCGGCACCAAATGGGATTGCACCCCGGCCGCCGTCAGGAAGCGTTCCGTCTCGTCGTTCCACTCGAAATGCTTGTGGTCTCCAGAGCGGTCATAGCTCACATTGAGCCGCCAGATGGTCCCCGCGAATGGCAGCGGCTTCGACTGGTGGGGCGGGAACACCGTGATAGCAAACCGGTCATCGAGCGTCCCCGGCAGGTTGGCCTTCAGATCGAGAACCAGGGTATAGTCCGTGCGCTCGGTCACGGACGGAGCCGGGAACTCAATCGGAAATTGCGTCAGGGCCCGTTGCCCCGGCTCGACCGTCCCTTTGACGGGACCGGACAGCACGACCTTTCCTGCGCTGTCCAGCAACTGCCATTGACCATCCAACACCGCCGGATCGTCGTAGTCGTTCAGAACGATCGCTGCTTTGCGCACCGGAGCCCCGGCGTAGTAGAGGTGGTCCTTGTTGGTGAAATGACTGTCGGGCCCACCGAGGTAGGCAAGCAGAGGACTGACGCTGCGCAGATAGGCCTTGCCGGCGGGCAGGATCTCGTCGACTCCCAGTAGGGGGGAAGAGTGGGCTTCCTGCGGAGCGACCACCCGGCTGTAGCCCGGACGGCGAGGGTCGGCGCCCTCATTGACGCGGTAGCGCTCCTCCGGCGGCCTGTTCACTATCGGCATGAACCCATCCACCAGCACGAAATGCGCGGCCGCGGAGAGCCCATAGGTGCGCCACGACCGCCAGATGGCGGACATCTGCCCGCCGACGAGGCGCTGGAACACAGGCGAGGGTATGTGATCGAGCGCGGTCATGTACTCGGTTTGCGGCCAGAGCTTCAGCGTCTCGTCGGGTACCTCCAGATAGACGTGATCGCCGAACAACCGCGCCGCGGCCTCCACGTAGGTGGTCGGGAGAGGCACCCCTGAATCGGGCAATTGGTGCGCTTCCCTGCGGATGAAGTAGAAACTCTGGAAGGGAACGCCGAACTCGGAGATCCAGAGCGCCTTGGGTCTTCCGCCGCGGGCCCAGTAGTCGAAGAATTCCTCCCGCTCCTGGAGATCCAGATTGTAGCAGAGGTAGCGGGTGCAGCCCTCGACGTCGGTGTAGGGACTTCCCTGGGTCACTACCGGGCGGGTCGGGTCGAGTGATGTGATGAGATCCGCCGCCCGCTTGAACATCAGGTGCGCGCGGCGCGACTTTTCCGGGTCGGTGTTCTCGGGGAAATAGTTCCAGGGGTCGGACACCTTCCCGACCAGACCAGCGTAGAGCGTATCCCCCGTGCTGTAGGGGGCATCCGACCACCACAAGATGATGGAAGGATGCTCTCGCCAGTGCCGTACCACCCGGGCGGTCTCTGCCGCGCGCGCCGCCGCGTCCTTTTCCGGCGTGTCCGGGTTGTAGATGTTCTGCATCAGGCGCCCGACATCCCGCATGATCAGCATCCCCTGCCGGTCGGCCACATCGAAGAACGTGTCTCCTTCCAAACGGAACTGCCATCCCCAGGTGAAGCCGATCTTCTTGGCGTTGACGACCACCGTTTCCGCCTGCTCGCGCATCACATTGCCGCCCCCCAGCGACACTGGCCAGCTGTCGCTGGTGCAGTTCTGCGGGATTCCGTTCAGGTACAACTGCCCTTTTTCAAGCCAGACCTCGCGGAACCCGAACGAGCGCGGGAGCAGCGTATCGACGACCGCTCCGCCCCCGTCTGTCAGATCGACGGTGTACCAATAGAGATTGGGGTGCCAGCGCGACCAGAGCGTGGCCTCCGGCCAGGGCGCGGACAGGTCGGTCTGCCAGTGGCCGGCTCCGTCCGCGACGACGGGCCGGTCTCCGGCGACGGTCTTCACCAGTTGCTGGGCGGCAGGATCGGTATAGATGTGGACGACCGCGCGCAACTCAGATCCCGCCGGAGCGCTGCCGGACAGACGCACGCGCACCTCTCGCTGGCGGTAGGAGGTCGTCAGGAAGCTATCATCGATCGCCGCCGCCGACTTGGGCGAGCTTCGCAGCCACACGTCACCGTTTATCACGCCGGTGGTCACCCCGAGCCGATACGTCGCCTCGGGAGTCTGCTTGATCGGCAGTTCCACCTCCAGGAATCGCATGCCTCGTGGCACCTGCAGGATGGGCCTGCCATCGAGCGTGACCGCACCGTCCAGCGTGAAGCCGCCGATCTCCAACGTTACCCGGCGCTTCTCCCATCCCCTCGGCAACGCGAAGTCACGATAGTACTCTCGTGGGGTCCTTGAGGAATCTCCGGCATCAGGTACGCGGGCCCTCGCGAAGCCCCCGGATTCACCTCGGACGCGCCCCGCCCAGTAGCCGTTGAGAACCACCTCCCCACGCAAGCCGTTGTCACGCAGATATGCTGCAGGCAGTTCCCAATCCTTGCCGCCGACTCGCTGGCCGGCATCGGAGGGCGCAGCACTCCAGTTCCCGCAGAGGAAGCATGCGACGATCAGGATGGCGGCGAACCCTACAGGAGATGTGTTGATCATCAGTCTCTCTCACCCTGTCCTCTCTGAAGAGGGCTCAACTCTCTGGCAATCCAGCGTATGGAGTGGGATCGCGCAACTGCGGCGCGCGTCAGCGGCCTCGAAACGGCTCCCGCGCGGCTCGCCTGCAGGAGGGAGGTCATTGCGGCCTGGTCTGGGGCCGGGCGCACGGCCGCGCGCCCGGCCCACCTGCTGGCACCGTTACGGTGCGCAGACGCAGAGATTCCCCTCAAGTAAGGGATTGGGGTTCACGACCATGTGGTCCGCGTCAGGGCCATGGCCCCCCGGCGACTCGGCCAGTATCGCTTCCGAAGCGTACCACTGCGCGTGCCCGTCCAGGAACCCGATATTGTTTCCGCCCATGTGACGAGCATATGTCTTGCGGAACGAGGGATCGGACCAGAACTGAGCGACCTGCGCGTCACCGCCCAATTGGCACTGGTACGTCCAGGGACAACTCGAGTTCGGCTGATCGGCGCAGGTCCGGTACCACATGCTGATCCCGCAGAGGTCGCCGTACGCCAGGGTGTTGCCGTGCTGCAGCGTCGCTCCCATGAGGCCCTCGCCGGTGGCGACAAACCTGGAGGGATCGTTCACCGCTGACGACTTGAGGTCGTGCATCCACCAGTTCGGGGAGATACTCCACTCGAACCCGCCGTTCACTCCTCCGCACGTCCGCTGAACCAGGCTATCGGTCACGTCGCCGCCCCACCCGGGCGGAAACGCCACCCCATCGCAGTTGATCGCAGGCGGGCAACCGATGATATCGGAATTGTTCAGCCAGTCCTGCCAGTAGGGCCGGCCGGGGAGAGTCGATGTGATGATCGTCGCCCCTCGCTCGAATCTGGCGCTGGGGCACCGCCACACGTCCCGGTTCTTGATGTACTCGTCCAGGATCACCGGCTCCCGCAGGTATGGGTTGGCGCAGGTCGCATTGCGGGTTGCATCCGTAGCGCTGCAGTTGCCCCCATGGACCCAGATACTAACCGCATCCTGGTTGTGCTCGAAGGGAAACAGTGCGTCATAGTCGGTCAGGTACAGTTGGATCCCCATGGCGATGTTCTTCACGTTCGACAGGCACTGAATCTTCCGAGCCGATTCTCGCGCTCGGGCGAACACGGGAAACAGCATCGCGGCCAAGATAGCAATGATCGCGATCACGACGAGCAACTCAATCAGCGTGAATCCCTTTCGTCTTGCAGTCATCATAGACAGCGTTCTCCTCAATGCCAGCAGACCGGCGTGAGCGATAGTCGCGTCGTACGGGTGCTCCGAAACAGGGATCAGCGAACGACGGCGATGCTCGGCTGGATCACCTCCCTTCTCGCGGTCGTGCTCGCGCGCCGGTGAACATCCGGTGCGGATGGAGCACTCAATGGAAAGCATAGCATGGCAGGTTCGATGCGTCATTGGACAGAACTGACGAATCATTGTAGATTTGGTCAGATCTGGCGTGAAGTGGAGGGTGCAGTGGCGTCCGCGCCTGCCGAGAGAACCGAGTATACGGTCAGCTCCGACATGCCGTTTGTGGCGGGCGTGGCAGGCCACCCCTCTCTGACCCCGCCGGCGACGGAGATACACGAGTGCTTTGAGGTGGGCGTCGTGCTGCGAGGCCGATACGAAATGCGTGTGGAGCAACACGTGTTCTCCCTACGGTCAGGCGATATCTGGCTGTGTATGGCATGGGAGCCGCACACCTGGAGGACCACGGAGCCAAATACCGAGCTGCTGCCTATGCTGTTCCTGCCCGAGTTTCTCGGTGATGCGACTCTTGCGGGCCAGTCATGGCTCAGGCTTTTCTCCCTGGCGCCGGAGGAGCGCCCCCGGGTCACGACCCCGCAGATGCGCCAGCGCGCGCTGGCGATCGCCCGGGAGATCCACAGCGAAACGGTCCTGCCCTTTCCGGGCGCGCTGACCCGGCGGCTGGCGACCACCACCGCACGCCGCGGCAGGACAGCCGAGCGGAGAGCTGGCTGGGTCGAGGCCATAAGGCTCAACGTCCTCCGTCTGCTGTGGGAGGTCAGCCGAGACACCTGGCCGAAGCTCCCGACTCGTCCACACCCGGCGCGAGCGGGGGATCTTTCCAGGGTGGTGCCGGCGGTTGATCTCATCCATGCCGATCCTGCGCGCTGCCTGACGGTGCCCGAGGCGGCGGCGGCCTGCCGGTTGA
>JBEKKD010000089.1:0-11542 GCA_050010895.1 Armatimonadota bacterium | reverse complement strand
GCCACGCCGACGGCTGGCGTGGACCTGGTGAACTACACACCGCCGGCGACGGCAACGTTCCCGGATGTGCCCACGAGCTTCTGGGCATACAAGTACGTGGAGTACATCGCCCAGCCCAGCATCGGCGTGACCAAGGGCTATCCGGACGGCGACTATCACCCTGAATACGTCTGCACCCGCGATCAAATGGCGGTGTACGTCGCCAGAGCTTTCAGATTGCAGTAGTGGATGCGTCTTGCCGAGACAACCGGCAAGGCGCTGGCGTGGCGAGGGCGTTCCAGTTGCCTCTCTGACCCGTGAGTCAGACGGACTGCTCTGCCGACGGATTGGGCCCATAGTGCGTCCTATGGGCCCAATCTGTTCTGGACATTCCCGCCAACCCGAGCGTTCATGGCGCTCGGGAGGCATGGAGATGCCACCAGAGGGCGCAGTGCAGTCGGCGGCCGCGGCGGTCGGCTTCGAGGATGCGGTAGCCGGATTCCTCGACTCCCTCAGTTCCCACCGCGGCTACTCGGTCCACACGGTGAAGGCGTATGCGCGGGAAGCTGGCTCCGGTGTTCAGCCATCCGGCCAGAGCGGCCTATCGCAGAACCAGTGATCTCCCGGCCTCGGGCACAGGAGCAGATCCTTGATCCGCAGGCCGGCGAGGAAGCGGGGTGTGGTCTGTGGATGGAGTACCAGGGCAGCATCGGGCGCGTGCGAAGCCGGTCGCGGTCGAGCTATGGCCATGCAATCTTCGTCGAGAGGTAGCTTGCCCGAGTCTGCTGCCATCAGCGTCACCTCCAGGCACACCGCAGGCCCGTCGCCGAGCAGCGAAGCGATGGTCTGCGACATGATCCAAAGAGGGTTGATCTCACCGCACAGGCCCTTGGTGATGACTTCATTGAGCCGACCGATGAACCCCCAGTCACCGATGGACTTGTGAGCGCCACGCCAGATCTCCGATGGCACTTCTCCACCCACATCATAGGGCTGCCCGCCGATGCTGATCGCCTGGAACGGCCCCTGGTCCATGAGGACCACGGTCGTACCTTCCTGTTCCAGGTTTCGTCGCGCCTCCTCGGTAGTGCCATCATGGTAGACCAACTCCCGCCCATGAGCCGTAGTGGGATTGCCCACCGCGAAGAGCCTGTAGTCAGGGCCGAAAACCTCCCGGACCAGCCGTACTGTCTCGCCAGTAAGCGTACCGACCACCACGTTGCGCACGCCGAAACGCTCCGCCCGTTGCCTCGCTTGCTCGACGAAAGAGCCTGCAGCGCTCATTGCTTCCGCTCCTCCCGTAGAACTGAAACCGCCATCTCTCCATTCCTCCTTACACCAGGCGCGGGCTCGTGCCTTCAGCATAGAGGATGCCGAAGGGACGTCGCCAGCGTGCCTACGGACGTTCGCCCAACAAAGTAACATTGGGCGAACGTCTTCTTTCAGATATTCGCTGGTCTTCTGATGACTTTCGCCCTTACTTCTTTGGGCGAGAGTCATTAGCTGGCCTGCGCACTATCCCAAGGGCGGCATGTTTTTTCACGGCGACAACAAGGATGTGCTCGCGTACCTGCTCGCGAGCGGCTTCCGCGGGAAGGTTGAGGCGCGCGATAACCGCTGTTCTGGACCCAGTCGCAGGGCGCGGTGACCGGCTTGGCGAATCCTGTCCGGTATCTCCTCGAAAGGCAAGCGATGAGGCCAACGGGTGACGTGGAAAGGGACCGTCCTGCCGTAGCGTGGGCGCTGCTGGTAGCGCGAGTCATCGTAGGGCTCATCTTCATCGCCCACGGCTCACAGAAGCTGTTCGGGGCGTTCGGCGGCCTGGGGCTGGCAGGGGTCGTGAAGATGCTCGGGCCCATTGGTTATCTCGTGACCGTCGATGAGTTCTTCGGCGGGTTGGGGCTCCTGGTTGGCGTCCTGTCGAGGTTCTCGGCCTTCTGGCTGATCGTGAACATGGTCGGCGCCATAGCACTGGTCCACGGCAAGAACGGATTCTTCTTGGGAGCGAAGCTTGGGTTCGAATACAACCTGGCGCTCATTGGCCTACTCGCAACCATCCTGCTCGCGGGACCGGGTAGGTTCAGTCTGGGGCGGTGGCTGCCCCTGCCCCGGCACATCACTCTGGAGTAATCGCGACAGCCAATGCGCAGGCGGCTCGCCCGCGGGCGTGAGTTCGCTGCGGGTGGCGACAGCATGGTGTCATGTCGCCTGATGCAGCGTAGGGGGCGGCTGCCGCCCACGCAGAATGTCGAAAGGAGACGGTCAGGATGAAGATCACCGCGATCCTGGGAAGCCGAGACCATGGGGGCCGAACCGCCAAGGCCGCTGAGGCACTCCTGCAAGGCGCAGGGACCAAAGCCGCGGGGGCTGCCGTGGCCTTCCTGCCGGAGATGAAGGTGGAAAGGTGCCGCCAGTGCGAGGACAACGGGTGGGGCCTCTGTCGCAGCGAGGGCCGGTGTGTGATCGACGACGACTTCGCGGTGCTGGTGGAGCGGATCAGGAGCAGCGATGCGGCCCTGTTTGCCACACCCGTCTACTTCAGTGACCTGAGCGAAAGCATGCGCGCATTCCTGGACCGGCTGCGCCGCATATGTCGGCACGACAGCGGGAGGGCCGGCATCGAGGGAAAGCCCGCAGTGGGCATCTGTGTGGCCGGGGGCGGAGGAGGGGGCGCTCTTGCGTGTGCGGCGGCCTTGGAGAAGGTGTTGAGCACGTGCGGATTCGCAGTCTTCGACATGGTGCCGGTACGACGCCAGAACCTGGACCTGAAGCTGCAGGTGCTGGAGGCGACGGGCAGGTGGCTGGCAGCGCCTGAGGGGTAACGGGCCTCCTCGTAGCAGACATGACGCGGCCCAGGCGCCGATGGGAGGCGCTCTCGCCGACGAAGCGTCCTGCCCGACGGTCCGGGCACCTCCCGGCTCCGGCTCCCCCCTGGCCTGGGAGCTACTGCCTGGGATTTCGTCGCGGAGGGGCGTTCTTCGCGGTGGTCCGGTACCGGCACTCGACGCGACCCCGAGTTGCCCGGACCGCGGCTAGCATCGCGTACGTCTGGTAGAGATCAGCATGAAGGGGCTGCGATCACATCGTGCGGATGAGCTTGACGATGACCCGAGGCGAGAACCGGGTGCGGTCCGGATCCGGATCGCCCACGATCACGTAGGCGTCGATGCCCCTTCGCACCACTTGGCGGTAGGCTGCGTAGGCGGTGAACCCGGTGTTGCGAGCAATGAGCCGCAGCCCGATGCTCCGCTCCGTGGTGATGTCGTACGAGCTGGTTAGCACGCCCTGGAAGTTGTGTCCGTCGGTGTCTTTACTCCCCACCAGGCTGTCGTATGCGGCGGACAGACGGACGGACAGCTTACCCGCGGGGCGGAAGCCCTGCCCCAGATCGAGGTAGGTGTAATCACCACCTGCGCGGTTGCCCTTCACCAGCGTGGCATGGCCGTTTGAGTACAGATCTTTGCTGTTCCAGCCGTAATAGACCGAGGCGTCCGAGCTATCGAAGTTGTACTGGCGACCGCGCGTGAGGCCGAGGCCCAGTTGCCGCCCGTCGCGCCAGGACCAGTTGTAGCTCGGAGCGACGGTCACGTTCATCGCCCCGCTGCCGTCCAGGAAGGGGTAGTAGCAGGTCCCCACGTACCAGTTCCGTGACTCCAGCGCGCCATGCTCAAGGCGGTCCCATTGGCCGGCGCCGATGTATCCGCCGTAGTTGTTCACCTCGGGGTAATAGCCCAGCGACGGCTTGAAATCCTCGGTAGCCAGTCGCACATTCCAGTCGTAGTGGAGGCGCCCGCTGCCCCGGTCGTGGTAGCCACCCACCCAGTACAGGGAACCGGCCCCGTCCTCCCGTGAGTCCGCGTGGAATATCTCCGTCCACACGTTGTCGCTTCCCTGGGGGGTCTGGTGGGTGTGGTTCAGATCCAGTCCGTAGGCGAGGCCACCGGCCGCGGCGGCCGCACTCTGGTTGTCGGACACCAGCAGCAGCTTCGCTGTGTTCTCCTTGCTGAACTGGTGCTTCCAAGAGGTGGCGAACACGTTCTGCTGGCCCTGGGTGAGCGCATCGAGCACTCCGATGGTGTCATCGCCGATAGTGCCGAAGAGCTTGAGACCGGTGTCGAACTTCTCAATCCGTCGGGTGTAGAGCAGATACGTGGGGGGCAGGTAGCCGTCCTGGCCGGTTACGAAAAACGGACGCAGGTCCGGCATGTACCGCTCCGTGTATGAGAACGATACCGGCTCGACGCTGTCCTCGACCTGTTTGAAGTCCGGGTTGGCGCTCGCCAAGGCAGTGAGCCCGTTCTGCAGCTTATACTGCATGTCCACGCCGGTCTTGGCGGTATCTCCCCCCACACCGGCCGAATCAAAGGTGCTGTAGGACATGATGG
Organism: Armatimonadota bacterium; assembly: GCA_050010895.1. Taxonomy (GTDB): domain Bacteria; phylum Armatimonadota; class Hebobacteria; order Hebobacterales; family Hebobacteraceae; genus JBEKKD01. The sequence continues at coordinate 7,178 of JBEKKD010000089.1, read as the reverse complement.
TGGGGCGGCTCACGGTGTTGGGAAGACGCAGGCCCACCAGGTCGTAGACCATGTTCGTGTCCACCGTCCGTCCCGTGTTCGGGCAGATGGCCATGATGTTCTCCTTCGCCCAATTCCTCAGGAGGGCAAGGCCGAAGGTGTTCTGGCCCGGCGCGTGAGGAAGGATGGCGAGCGGGATGGCCATCTCCACCTGGTAGCCGTCCGGCGTGCGCTGCGCGGCGGCGGTCCAGTCCCCACGCCACTCGATCTTGGTCGCCGAGCCGCCCGGGATCAGCTCCGCCTGCGTCCCGCGCGCCGTCACCTCGAACTGGTAGAAGTCGTTGTGCTTGTGCCACGGGTCCACTGCCAGGACTACGAAGTCGTCGCGGCTGATGTCTCCGTTTCGTCGCGTCTCGTTTGCCACGATGTCGTCCGGCGTCTTGTCCTTGCAGATGAACGCCGCGTACAGGTACTTTTCGTCGAGGATCAGGAGGCCTCTGGTCTCGTCTGGGGGCGGTGTATCCACGCCCGGGCAGGCAAATTCCTCCAGGCGCGAGGCCTGGCTCCAGCAGGCGTCGTCGAGCTTCCCGTCGATGACGGGGGGCATGTTGGTGTAGACCGCGTCGATAACCGGCGCCGAGCGCTCCGCCTTGGGCGGCGGCGCTGGCGGCGCGCCCTCCGCGGTCTTCGCGGCCTGGGCAGCCCAGGCCGTCATCGATCCCACCAGCCCCGCCATTACCGCCAACATGATGATGAGCTGCTTGGGAAACCTGACAAGTGTCATGAGTGCCTCCTCCGGCATCATCCGAACCGATCACCGCAAGGCCGTCGCATCAGAAGAAGAAACGGTTGAGCCCCAGGAAGTGTTCGGCGATTCGGCGGCGCTCGGTCGGCACTCCCTATACGGAGGAAGCTGGCGCTGGGTTTCGCCGCGTAGCGAGAGCGCGCAGGAAGAAGGTTCCGGACCCGCAGTGAGTCCAGGGCTGAAGAAGCCGTCTGGGTGAGAGTGCGTTCTTCCCTTCGACCATAGCAGGCGCTATCGGCCCGGCGCCGCCCGCGACCCGCAGCCTGTTGACTCGCCCCGCTGCGAGGTCTGCGAGGGCCGCGAGCAGAACTGCCTTGCGCGTGGCTCTTCAGCGACGGCACTGAACGCTCTCTCGACCCTAACCAGAGGAGGATACCGTGGCTCAAACCAGACGAACTCTCAGGCCTGAGGATTGCTATCTCTTCAGCAATGTCTCTGACCCGCAGATGTCACCGGACGGCAGATGGGTGGCCTGCGTCATCGGCCGGTCGGACCGCGAGAAAGACCGCCACTTGTCGGATATCTGGCTCTTCTCGACGGACGGGAAGCAGCGCGTGCAGCTCACGAACCGCCATCACCGGGACCACACGCCCCGCTGGTCACCGGACAGCGCCACGCTGGCATTCGTCTCGCCGGAGCAGGACGACGACAAGGCGAGATCCCAGGTCTGGGCGATCCCCATCGGCGGGGGCGAGGCGAAGCAGCTCACCCACTTGAAGCAGGGCGCGGGGAGTCCTGCCTGGTCGCCAGATGGAAAGCGAATCGCGTTTACGGCGCGCGACGAGAAGCCGGAAGACCGCAAAGAGAGGAAGACCAGGTTCGAGGTGAAGGAGGGCCGCGTCTATGCCGCCGACGTGACGGTGGTGGATGAGCTGCGCTGGCGCACGAACATGCTCGCGCCCAAAGGGGAACGCCGGCATATCTGGGTCATTCCGGCGTCCGGCGGGAAACCGACGAAGCTCACCGCCGACGACTACGACGACATTGACCCGCTCTGGTCGCCAGACGGGAAGCAGATCGCCTTCGTGTCGAGTCGCGCTCGAAGGCAGGATTGGGACTTCGTGATGGACGTGTGGGTGGTGCCGGCAGGGGGCGGCAGGCCCCGCCGGGTGACGGATCACGTCGGCGGCGCGGCCTCGCCCACATGGTCGCCGGACGGGAAACGGATCGCCTATATCGGCTCCGAGGGAGAGCGCATCCCATGGATTGCTCCCCATATCTACGTCCGGTCAGCGCGGGGAGGCGAACCGATCTGCCTGACTGCGAAGCTGGACTGCTTCCCGGTGGCTACGAAGTGGGCGCCGGACGGCAGCGGCATTCACTACCTGTGCGATGAGCAGGGCTTCCTGTCGCTCTGGAAGATCGGCCTCTCTGGCAAGGTGGAACGGGTTCTGCCCACGGATCGGGTGATCTCTGGCTACAGCGCCGCCTCACTGACCGGCCGGGTCGCCTTCGTACATGCTGGCCCGGGGCGTCCCGCCGACCTCTACACGTGTGCCGCCGACGGAAGTGGCGAGAAGCAGCTCTCCCACGAGAATCGCGCGGTGATGAACAGAATCGCGGTCGGTTCCGTCGAGTCGTTCTGGACACAGTCCTTCGACGGCAAGCGCATCCAGGGATGGATCGTCAGGCCCCCCGGCTTCCGCGCTGACCGGAAGTACCCGTTGATACTGCAGGCGCACGGTGGCCCTTACGGCGCCTATTCCGGCGCCTGGAAGCTCGACGCGCAGGTGCTGGCCGCGCAGGGCTATGTGGTGGCGTACTCGAACCCGCGCGGTTCGACCGGCTACGGCAAGCGCTTTGCCGCCGAGGTGACCGGGAAGTGGGGGGCAGAGGATTCGAAGGACGTGCTCGCCGCGGTGGCGCACGTCGTGAAACAGGGCTTTATTGACGCCGACCGCATGGGCGTGATGGGCGGCTCCTACGGCGGCTTCATGACGAGCTGGCTCATCGGGACGTGCGACCGCTTCCGGGCTGGGGTGGCGTCCTGCGCCGTGACCGACGTGGCCGCGCTCTATCACGGCACCGATATCCCCTATTGGGTGGAGAAGGAGACCGGCGTTCAGCCCTGGGAGGATATGGCGGCGTACACGCGCATCTCGCCGACGACCCATGGCACGAAGGTGACCGCGGCGACTCTCTTTCTGCACGCAGAGGACGACAAGCGGGTGCCGATCAGTTGCTCCGAGATCATGTACCTGATGCTCAAGCGCCGTGGTGTGGAGACGCAGTTCGTGCGCTATCCGAGCGGCGACCACGGCTTCGGCGACGCGCACCCGTGCTACACCTGCGATGTCCTCAACCGCACTCTCGACTGGTTCGGGAAGTACGTGAAAGGGGCCAGAGCGCGGCGACGGTGAAGGCCGCCGATCCACCCACATGGATGTGGGCCGCGGGGGCGGATGCGGTGTGGGGCGGCACGCGGGTTGCCATTCCCGTCTCGCCGAGAGGATCAAGGAGCTATGCTCGCTAAACGCTCCCCGGCGGTTTCGCGCCCGTGCCGGCTGCAGTCCGGTTGGTGAGCGTGCAGTACTTCTCGTTGTCCCGCAAGCTGTCGAAATCGGGACTCGCGAGGGCGCTATTGCGGCACTCAGGATCGAGTTCAATCGCTCGGGCCAAATCGCTCAGGCTCTGCTCCGTCTGTCCAAGGCGCGCGTAGGCGGCGGCCCGGTTGAGATACGGGCGGGCCCACTGGGGAGAGAGCGCAATGGCCTTGGAGTAAACGGCAACGGCCTCCTGCTGCTGTCCAAGCTGCTGCAGCACGATTCCCTTGTGATAGAGTGGCTCGGGGTCGCTCGGGTCAAGCTGGATCACGCGCTCCAACGCCGCAATAGCCTCCTGGGGCTTCCCCAGCCGGTGGAGGGCGATCCCCTTCCGGTAATGCGCATCGGCCAGCGCCGGCTCTGAGATAATCGCGCGGCTGTACCAGCTTGCGGCCCGCTCGTAGTCGCCTTGGGCATACCAGGCATTGCCTCGCGCGATGCAGTCACTTGCATCGAGGGGTTGCCCGAATTCCTCCAGCAGGTCCAGCCGCCTCCCCAGATCGGCCAGTGTGCGCCTCACCTCGGGCGCGATCTCACTGGTGATGTCCACCTCGGGAAGGCTTCGCACCTCTTGATCGGTCTGGTCCCGAGTTGTGTGAATGCGCCGCGCCATTCTCCTGATATCGCGCATGCCGCGTGAGCCAAAGAACGCGAGCAACGCCCCTACCACAACAGCCACGGAGAGGAGGGCATTGATCGCCACAATGGCGCGGTGAGCGGCGGCCTGTTCCGCTCGCACGGCAGTCTGCGCTTGTCCTTCCAGGACTCCCACTCGTGCGGTTAGCGCCTCGATGGTGCGGGCCCGTTCCTCCTCGGACTGCGTCGCCGGAGTTCGGAGCTCGGCGGCTGCCGCAGAACGTTCGCGCGGCGCCGAGCTCCCCACGAACGCGGGTCCCGCGAGGGTCAGCAGAACGGACAGCGTCATCACCGCCAGTACACGTGACGCGAGCATCAGCATGGCAGCATCTCCACCGGCATCTCCCACCCAAAGCCACATCATCTCACGCGGCATAATCGGGCCCAACGCCCGCGCGCAGTGCGGATTCCCGCGTCCGGCGATCCGCCGAAGAATGCGCGGCCACACGAGTGACAGGACGATCCGGTGGGGCTGATTATTCGGACGGCGAGCACTCGTTCCTGTCCACTAGCCGACCCATCCTCGAAACCCCCGAGCTCGTCCGCCGGTTGAGAGTCTCTGCTTCTGAGCGCGCTTCCTCACGCATGCGGGCTGCTGCTAGGGACGTTCGTCCGATGTTACTTCATTGGGCGAACGTCCGTAGTACCGCTCTGGTCTGGAGCGACCGCTGGCACCACTGCCGCCATGAGTCTCACTTCGATCCCTTGATCCGGGAGAGCACGATCTTGGTCTCTTTCGCGCCCTTGTCGCGGCTGATGTGGATGACCTTCTGCACGTCCCCCTCCTTCTGGGCGAGCTGCACCATTCGCCCGGTGGGGAGATTCATGTCCACCGCTGTCTCGGCCTTCGGGAACTGCTTCTGGTAGAACGCCTTCACTGTGTCAACCGAGTCGGTGGTGGCAAGCATCGCCTGCGCTGCGGCCTCTCCCTTCTCCTGGGTCTGCACCGTGCTCAGCCCTACGGCCGCTCCCGGGTAGAGAGGGATGCCGAGATCTTTCTCCGAAACACCCTGGTTGATCTTGACGGTGGTCTTCCCTTTGTCGCCGGTCCCGGTGATGGTCGCAGCGCCCTTCTCGCCCTGCACCTCCACCTTCCCCTTCTCCGACTCCATGGTGATCTTGGACCCGCTTCGATCAACGGTCACTTTCCCCTCGGGGGTGTTGTAGGTCCGCCTGCTGCCGCACCCAGCCGCAGCAAGCAGGCTGATAGCGACCAGCCACATCACGAGCTTGCGCATCTGTTCGCCCTCCCATGATCGTGTATTTGTGCCTATTTCCCGCCAGCGCGCCGGATTCCCCCTCACAGACTGTCTCGAGGTCCCATCGCTCCCGCCTCGGCCGGAGAGCAGAGCGCCCGTTCAAAGCTTGCGAGAACCATGCATCGCCACCTCCGGGCCCCAGGCGCCGGCGATGACGCAGGGCACCATCAACCGCCTCCGCGAGCACGGCATTCAGCTCGCCCAGGTATCGGCCCACCAGGCGCGAGACTTCTGCATCTGCTACGAGAACGTCATCGTGAACATCGGCCCTGAGCCGCACCCGGTCTATCCGCCGATCAGTGCCATCGGCGGCGGCCCGCCGTTCCACCCGAACTGCGTGCACTGCCCGACGCCGTTTGTAGAGCGGTTGGCGACGGAGGATGAAAGAAAGGCGGGGATGGTGCCGTCGGAGGTGCTGAACCGGACACCGGCGGAGCTGCAGCGGAGGTACCGGTCGGAGCTCCAGACCTCATCCGGTCGCCAGGTTAGCAAGCCTCCGGCACGCCCCTAAAGTCGGTGGTTGACAGGCGAGACAGGTGCGCTAACATGTCGCGGACGTAGTGCCACTGGAGGCAAACGAAGATGCACCTTCTCACCAGTGTGCTGGTGGTGGCCGCCATGCTCGCCGCGGCATCGTTTGCGCTCCGCGCGATGTCGAGTACCGTGTTCGATGACAGCGACTGGCGGTCTCCGGCGGCCGTCTCGTGCGTGGAGGGCGCCGAGTGTGAGATGACTGCGGAACCCCTATTGAAGACGGAGTTCAAGGAGCCCGTCTTCCTCTTCGATCCCACGGACGACGAGACGATCACCATCATCACGGACTTCAAGAGAAAGCTGTACCTGGCTTCGTGCACGCGGCCCTCGCACACCGATACGGGCACCGTCTACACGTACGACCCGGAGACGCATCAGTGGCAGAAGGCGTTCCAGGTGGACGAGCAGGGCATAGTGGGTCTGGAGGTCTACGGCGACCGGCTCTACATCGCGGGCTATGATTCCAACGAGGGCCGGGAGTTCGGCAACATCTATGTGCACGACGGTGCGACCTGGGTGAAGCATCGCACGGTGCCCCGCGCCATTCACGAATACGGGCTGACGCTCTACCACGACCGCATCTACGTGTCCGCTGCGATCACCGATGCTCCGCCACCCGGGATGACCATCGACGAAGCTGTGGAGAAGGGCCTGGCGGTGACTTACGGGCGGGTCGTGTCCTCAGGCGACGACGGACTCACCTGGCGAGAGGAGTACCGCGAGCCACGGCCGGGGCAGGATGTGAGCTCCATGACGGTGTGGCGGGACCAGCTCATCCTGAACGCGCAGGGCGACCTGATCATCTTCGACGGGAAGCAGTGGCAGCCGCTGGGCCTGAACCCGAGCTGCCTAATCGTGTTCGCGTACACGGATGCGGGCGACCTGCTGATCCTGGGTACTCCGTTCGGGCTCGGGTTCTATGACGGGAAGCGCTTCTGGCTCGAGCCCGGCGGCTACTCGATTGGTGGCGGCAGTCATGTGCGCGACGTGATCCGGTTTGGGGAGCGATGGTTTGTACTGGAGAACTGGATCCCCGGCGCCACTATACGTCATGGCCCCGGTGGCACAGGGTATCTGCGTTTCGGGGCCGTCCAGGAGACCATTCTCCTCGGGGTGCCTGATCAGGAATTCCGGGAAGCGGCCCACGGCAAGCGGACGCGGCGGATATGGGACAGTATCGTCGTGATCAACGTCCCTCCGGACGACATGGCCGTCTGCGCCCACGCCTTCAAGGGCCGCCTGTTCCTCGGGACGCATCCCAAGGGCCGCGTGCTCGTCCTGCCGGTGGTGAAAGAGGGAGCGCTGGACTCCATGCCGCGGCCGGTGGTGAACGCGGGTACATACATACTCTCGTGGGAGGCGGCCACCCCTGTAGGGACTTCGTGCCAGCTACAAATCCGCGCCGCCGCGACCCGCGAAGCA
>JBEKKD010000088.1:0-11601 GCA_050010895.1 Armatimonadota bacterium | reverse complement strand
GTCAGAGGTAGTAGCCGCGACCGCGCTGGCCCACTCGGCCGATTGGGTCTTGCCCAGCACCCCGACGACGGCCGCCCTGACTTTGGGATCTGGGCTGTTGAGATACTGGATGAGGGACTGACACTGTTCGCTGGTGACCACCCCCCAGAGCCCGCGGCCCGCGATGGCTCTCACGGCTTTGTCCGAGTCCTGCAGCGCCCCCATGATGGGTTCCGACACCATTGGGCCCTCAACATGACTGAGAATCTGCATCGCTCGCCCCCGCAGGCTGGCGTCGTCCGAGTTGACGACGTCCAGCAGGATGATGGGCACCACGTCATAGGCCCCCATTTCCCCAAGGGCGGCCACGGCGGCGGTTCGCACCTCCGCGCTGGTGTCATGGAGAGCGATCCGCACCAGCTCGTGAACGGCATCGTCGCTGTTCGCCAACCCGAGCGCGCGGGCGACCTTTTCGCGCACCTCAGCCGAGGCGTCGTGAACCAGGTGCAGGAGTGCCCCGGTTGACCTACGCCTGGCCTCCTCTGCGGATGTCGACGGCGGCGCCGCCTGAAGCGCTCGCAGCATGTTGCGGAGACCCTCTGCGGCTCTCGCGCGTACGCTGGGGGAGGGGTCGGCAAGCGCGCTGATAAGCGATTCGCTCGCCTCGGGCGAGCCCATCCCGCCCAGCGCCTCCACGGCGGCTACGCGCAACGCTACCTCCGGATCGTCGAGCAACTCCTGGAGGGGGCCGATTGCGACGGGCAGCGCGGTTTCCCCCAGCAGCCGCGCGCAGGCCTCGCGGGTGGTCGTGTCGGGCAGTTCCATGCCCCGCAAGATCGGATCGACTGCTCCGGCGAGAGCCGCCGCTCGCAGGGTGGCGATCGTCAGTCGGCGCTGTTCCCCGTCAACCAGGGGCAGTTGCGTCACCCATGAGTCGAGGGTGCCATTGCGTTCCAGTGCTTGCGCCAGCTCATGGCTGAATCGGCGGTTGATGCCAGAGAGGGCATCCTCATAGGCCGGCAGCGGATGGGTCGCCTTCACAGCGAGCGCGGTCAGCAGCTGAGCGGATGCCTGGAAACTCAGGTCCTCCGACGCACGCCGGTCCAAGGCCAGGGCCAACTCCCCCAGGCGCTCGCCCCCCATCTGGGCCAGGGCCAGGCCCGCCTCGTTCTGGACCTCAGGACTGGGATCGCTTAGGGCCCTGAGCAATGCTTCTGATGCACCCCCGTCGGTCCCCAGCACACTCAGAGCGCGCGCAGCCCTCGCTCGCACCTGGTCGCTCGGGTCCGAGAGCAGGCGTGCCACGGCTTGCACGCTACTTGCAGAGCCGGTGAGCACCAGGGCCTCGATGGCCGCACAACGCACGCACTCATCCGGGTCGAGCAGCGCTCTGCTGAGTCCCGGCCCGCCACCCGCACCCATCTCTTCTACTACCTCGATGGCGAGTGAACGAAGGGGATCTTCCGGGCTCAAGAGTGTCTGCAGCAGCTTGCGTATCGGCTGTTGAGACATGAGCCGCGCAAGCGACTCAACTGCGGCCGCCCGAACGATGCTTCTCGCTGACATGGCTGCAGCGACCAGCGGCTCAGCAGCCGCCTCCACAGGATGAACGCCCAGCAGCCGGGCAGCGCGCACGCGCTCGCCGGCGCGCCCGCGCCGAAGTCGCTCGGCAAGCGCATCCGCCGGGAACCTCTGCCGCAGGATGCTCCCCGAAGCTATGAAATCGCGGTGCGATGGGTCCTCAGCCGCCTCTATGAGGAGGTCTCCGGCGGCTTCCAGGTCCACCGTGGGCCACGCGCTGACCAAGCGCAGAGCGGTCAGCCTCTGCATTGCGTCGGGAGAGCCGAGTGCCTTCTCAAGCCACGCGCGGCGACCCTGGACGCGCCTGCGGCGGAAGACAGAACGCCAGCCGGCGGTGGCCATCGCTGCGCCGATAACCAGCGCCATCGCGATCGCAAGATAGGCCGCAACGGACGATGCCCCCACGGGCTTCGCCTGCGGTGAGCGTCGTGTCAGAGCCGGATGAGCCTGTGCGCGCCCGGGGACAGGCGGTGGAGGCGGCTGTGTCCTGGATATGGCTCCAGGGGGAGCCGTCGCCACAGCGGTCGGCCCAGCGCTCGGCGGAGTCGGCACTCGCTCAGCAATCGGCCGCTTCTCGGCGGTGGGCGGGGCACGCCCGAGAGACCGGGAGAGGGCGTCACTGACCGTCCGCGTGCTGAGCTGAATGAGGATGCCGCCGGTGCCTGGCAAGGGCCGAACATGGTAGCGAATGCGGTCGGCCGGCACGGCAAGCTCGAATGTCACCCGTGTGGTCGGATGCTCGCCAGAGACAGGAGCGACCAGTATCCGCTTGATCCCTGCCTTCTTGACGGCTGGGGGTGAGATGAAGCGCGGGCTCATCTGCACGTTGAGCAGGTCAAGACCGACACGGTCGGGGTTGTGGAGGGCAAACGTCCTGAAGGAGGGCGGCTCACCTCTGTCGGTATAGAGCTTGACCCTTAGCCCACGCCCGGCAGGCGCCGCGAGGATGATCTTCAGCGCGGCCGCGCTGCCGCCGTCGGCAAGAGACGCCAGTGTGGCGCCCAGCCACAGGCAGGCCGCGGCGACGAGGACGCGCGGCCGAGTATGCCCGCCACCCCAGACGCAGGGCGCGCGCGAGAAAAGCGCGTGGAAGAGTTGCCGCCTTATAGACATTATTGGCTCCGGAGCCGGCCTCGAGCACCGGCTCCCATGTCCTCCGAATCGGGCGTCGAGAGCCCGACCATGCCTGCGAGCCTCGGTATAGCGTTGTTCCACACCTTGCGCCGCTATTTGAGATCATGGCTGCGGCCCCTCACGCGCCTGGAAGCCGCTCAGGAGCCAGAAGAGACAGGCCGTGAGCCGTTCCGGACCTCCCCAAGAGGCTTCCTCTGACCTCCGCGCACCGGAACCAGGCCAGGGCCTCGCTGTGGACGTGCAACCCGGATGCTGGCGTCTCGCCGAGTTACCTCGTGCGGGCAGACGAAGCAGATGTATTGGAGCTGACTCGCCCGGCGGTCGGCGGGCCTCCGCCTGTGCTACTGACAGCCGCCTCGGATATTGCCTGCCGCCCCTGGATCGGGAGCTCCTTGGATCTTCGCACGCCAAAGCGGCACACGCGGGCCTTGCAGGGATTTCGAGGATGTTCTGAGGGGCTTCGCCCGTTACCCTGCTGGGCGAGACCCATCAGCCGTGCCACACAAAGCCGCGCTCGTGCCTCACGCACTGGTCATCGAGGGCCCTAAAGAGCTGGACCATAGTGATGACCCCCATCTTCACCAGAACCTCCCCCAGTGGCCTGCGGTACTCCCGGTGTCGCGCCAGTGCTCGTTCCAACTGCGAGCGGGTGATCAGCCCGTCGCTCACGAGGATCTCACCCAGCTCGACCCGGCCCGCGCGCTCCTCCTCTGGGCCGATCCCGGCCATCTGGCGAGATAGGGGGATCTCCGCGATGATGATCAGCGTAGCGGCGAGCAGCAGCAGGGCCCCCGCCAGGCAGCAGCCCGCATTCCATCGCAACAGGGCCTGGGCGAGGTTCACGCCGCTCGCAACTGCCAACCCGAGACCAAGAACCAGCAGGCGCCAGCGCATCACCGTCTCCTATGGTTTCCGGATATCCACAGAGCGCACGCAGGGCCTCTGTGCGCCCACGAATCCGCCCTGAAGGGTTTCGCCGCTGTTTCATATGGCAGCACCCGCTTACTGGCTGTGCGGTTTCCACGGCGTACCGCCGCGCTCAGTGCGGATAAGGCCGTAGAAGCGGCACTCCTTGGCGTCCACGGCAGACACTCGAAGCTCGGTATGCCACCAGTTCGATTCTACCAAGAAGACGCCTAGGTTTTGCGCTGTGGTGGGTCTGACCGCTGATTGCGGGTCGGCACACCGTCTCGGACGTTCCCCGCAGGCTCGATCCGGCTGTGGCACTTCCGTAAGCAGCGGATCGCCGTCTACGAGCGTGCCGCCTGACTCGATGCCGCGGAACCGACACTTGAGAGAATGCCTGCTATAGCGGTATCATGGGGCCTCGAGACACGCCGATGACGCACTATGATGCCCGATGAGCCAACACGGCCCATAACCGACCATGGCTTCAGTAGCTTGCCGGGCGGCCTCCCCGCGCCCGGATATTTCGGGATGTCGATCCCGAAACCGGAGTGGCGCTGGCCCGCCATCTTCGCGGCGATTCTCATGCTGCTCACCTGTCTGCCATACGTGTTTGGCGTCTTCCTCCGCCAGCCCGGTTGGTACTACTCGGGCTTCATCCTCAGCCCCATTGACCCAAACGTCTACCTTGCATATATGCGCCAGGCCCGCGACGGCCATCTCTTCTTGACCGACCTCTTTACGACGGAGCCCCAGCCAGGTCGCTTCATCGATCTCTTCTGGCTTACGCTCGGCCTCTCTGCTCGCGTCACTCATCTCGCCCTGCCCATCGTCTATCATATCGCGCGGGTGATATCTGGCTGGCTTCTGCTGATGGCAGTTTACTGGCTGTCGGCGCAGGTGATCCCAACGGTCTGGGGCCGCCGCCTAGCAGTCGCCCTCACGGCCACCGCCTCCGGCGTCGGGTGGCTCTTTCACACCCATGGCCTCCAGCTCCACCCCATCGACTACGGACCCGGTCTGGTCATGCCGGAGGCGATTACCTTCCTCACGCTCCTGATCAGCCCGCTGTTCTCTTTCTCTACGTTTCTCATCATTGTGATCTACGGGTTCGCCGTGCACGCCTTCGCAACCGGTTCGGTGCGTTCCACCGCGCTCGCCGGTCTCGCCGCACTCGTCCTCGGGAACATCCACGGCTACGATATCATCCCCGTCGCGCCCATCATCGCCTTATACGTCGTCGTGCAAGTCGTTACGCGCCGCGCCGCGCTTCGTGCTTTGCGTTTGCTGGCGCTGATCGGCGCCATCGCCGCGCCTTCCGTGCTCTATCAGTACTGGCTCCAAACCATCGGCGACATGACCGTCGTCGCGAAGTTCATGGGCCCAACAGCAAGCTCTCCGCCGATGCGCTGGTTCGCCCTCGGGCTCGGCCTCCCGCTGTTCCTCGCAGCCATCGCGGCAGTTCGCGGCTTCGCGAAAGGCAATGATGCCACACGTTTGCTGGTCGTCTGGCTGGTGGTCGGGTTCGCGGCCGTCTTCGCACCCGTCCCCTTCAACCGCAAACTCGCCGAGGGTCTCCACATCCCCGTCTGCGTTCTCGCCGTGCTCGCCTTCGAACGGCTGCTGCGTAGCGCGCCGCGGCGGATGGTCTTTGTCGGCGCGGGATTCATCCTGCTCTGCCTGCCCTCGAACGCGCTCTTCCTGCATCGCGCGATGAACGATCTGATCACCAACAACCAGCGCTATCTCGGCGGTCTCACGCCGCCGGTCTACCTCCGACCTGACCAGTATGATGCGCTCCGGTTTCTCGAGGGGAGAGTCAATCGATTTGACATCCTCCTGGCGAATCCGTTTCTTGCAAACTACGCCCCTTCTCTGTCCGGTGTCCGCGTCTACCTCGGTCACTGGTCGGAGACACTCCGCTACCGCGGGAAGATTGGGCAGGCATCGATCTTTCTTCAGGCAGGCACCTCCGACGCCGAGCGAAAGGCCTTCTTCAGAAAGCGAAGGATCACGTACCTCCTGCGCGATCGAAGCGTCTATGATGACGCCCTTATCCCACTCTCGCTGGGAGCGGGTGGACCCTTCGACCCGGACCACTCGCCATGGCTGTCGAAGGTTTATCAGCGCAGTCACGTCGCCGTCTATCGAGTACGGTGAACGGTGCGCACTCCTCCATTCCCGGCGCGCCATCGATCGGGATCTGTACGAGATGTGATCGCGGCGGCTGGACCGGCGGCAATACTGGCGAAGGCCGTAGTGTACCGAAACTGGTCTGAGGGTTTCTGGGGAGGACAAGCGTTCGGTGAAACAGACTCCTACCCGGAGCGGAGCGCCTCCACGGGCTGAATGCTGGCGGCGCGGGTGGCCGGATACAGGCCGAAGACCACGCCGGTGATACTCGCGACGGCGAGGGAGAGCAGAATGGCCTGGCCGGAGACGACGGTGGGCCACTTGGCGTAGGTGGAGATGAGGCGCGCCATCTCGACGCCCATGACGACGCCGATTAGGCCGCCGACGATAGTGATCACCAGGCACTCGATGAGGAACTGCCGGATGATATCGGCGCGACTGGCGCCGATGCAGCGGCGGATGCCGATCTCGCGCTGGCGCTGGGTGACGGTGGCGAGCATGATGTTCATGATGCCGATGCCGCCCACCAGGAGGGAGATGCTGGCGATGGCGCCCATGACGATGTTGAAGATGCGCTGCGTCTGCTGGCTCTGGCGAAGCAACTCGGCCGGGATGACGATATCGTAGTCCGGAATCTCCTTGTGCCGCCGATCGAGGACGCGGCGGGCGACGTGGGCGGCCTCGAAGGTCTGCTGTTCGTCCGCGACCTGCACGATAATCTGGGTGACCGAGCGCCCCTCCATGGGCGGGCGCCGCATCATCCGATCCAGGAGATGCCGGAACGAGCCGACGTCGGAGGGCACGGCCTGCTCGACGTAGATCTGGAAATCATCGAGCGCGATGGTGACCGGGAGGTAGATATCCTGGTTCATGTCGCGCAGCGCGAAGCGGCTGCGGCCGGCCTGGATGGAGCGCTCGGCCATAACACCGATCACGCGGAAGTCCCGTCCGCCCAGGTTGATCAGCCGCCCGACCGGATTCTCGAAGGCGAAGGCTTCCCGCTTCACGTCCCCGCCGATCACGCAGACGAGAGAGCGCGCGGTGAGGTCACCGGCATCGAGAAAGCGCCCATCGGCTATCTGAACGCGCGAGGCCTCGGAGAAATCACCGGTGGTGCCGAATACCTTCGCCGGGATCATCCTGCCCCCCGCCTGAACGTTTGCTACGACCCGGCAGGCCGGCACCACCAACTGGGCGGCCGGATAGAGATCCTTGATCGCCAGCGCGTCGCCATAGGTGAGCCCGTTCGGGGAGTCCTTCTCCGCCTGCCGGGCGAGGTCACTGCTGACGCTCTTCCGGTTGACCTGGATGACGTTGATGCCCATCAGCTTGATCTCCTCGAGCGCCTCCTGCCGGGCGCCAGCGCCGATGGAGACCATCGCGATAACGGATCCGATACCGAAGATCACCCCCAGCATCGTGAGGAGAGAGCGGAGTTTGTGCCCGAGCAGTTCGCCGACACCGGTGAGGATAGCAGACCAGATCTTCACTCATGCACCCTGGGTCCGGGATTGGGGAATGGGGAATAAGGCATAGAGAATAGGGATCGGCCGGACGGAGCTTGACCTTCCATTCTCTGATCCCTAGAACGGCACCGCAGAGTCGGACTGCTGTCCGCTGGAAGTCGTGCTCTCTTCACTGATATCCCTCGGCGCGACGCGATCGCCGAGCTTGATCCCTTTCTTGATGATCACACGGTTCTCGTTCTGGGGACCCAGTTCCACCGATACGGGAACGAAGCGGCTCCCTTTCTTCAGATAGACGAAGCTGCGATCCTGGCGGGTGAAGATACACTCGATGGGAAGGGACAGCACCTTGGGAAAGCGCTGGATGATGATGTGGGCCTGCGCGCTCATGCCAGGACGAAGGGTGGTGTTCTTTCCCAGCTTCAGGTCGACGTGCGACTGGAAGGTGCGCTCGCTGGAACGCATCCAGCCGCTGCTCACGGCGCGAGCCGTCTGGGAGATGTCGGCCACCTCGCCCTGGAATACCTTGCCCGGGACCGCGTCCACGTTTACCAGCACCTTCTGCGTGCGCTTCACGAGTCGGGCCAGGTCGGGCTGCAGGTTCAGCAGGACGCGCATTTTCGAGAGGTCGGCGATGGTGGCGACTTTCGTGCCTTCCGACACGGGATCGCCGGGCTCCAGATCGCGAGAGGGCGTTCCCATTGCCTGGCTCTGCTGTTCGAGGATAATGACACCATCGGCGGGGGCGGTGATCTTCGACTTGGTGATCTGGTCCTTCACGCGCGTGAGCTGCTCGCCATTGATGTCCACCTGCATTTTGGAATAGCGGATCCTGCTGCGCTCCGCGGCCCGCGCGCGAGTGAGGTCGGCGGCGGCCTTGTTCACTGTGCTCTGCTGGTTGAGGATAGCGGTCGAGGCCTGGCTTTTCGCCAGATCCAGGCTCTTGCTCTCCTTGGTGACGTTGAACTCGCGCGCCTGCTGCTGAGCGGCCTCAGCATCCACGGTCTCGCCGGCGAGCAACTTCTGGTCGGCCAGCTTCCGGTCGAGGGCGAGCCGCTGCGCGTTGATGGCCGCATCTTGAGTGTCGTAGTCCAACTGCTTCTGCTGTTCGCCCAGGCTAAAATCCTGCTGTTCCTTAATCTGGTCGGCCTGCTGGTTCGCCTGGTCCAGGCCGTACTGAGCAGTCTGGGTACCGCCGGCCAGGTCGCGCTTCTGAGCGGCGAAATCGTTCTGGGCGTCATCGCTGCTGTTCTGCGTGTCCTGGAGCTGGCGGACCATGCGAGGCACATCCAGCTCTGCCACGAGATCGCCCTGGTGGAGTTCGATTCCGTTGATGGCGAGGGTGACGATCTGCCCGGATACTCCCGCCATCACCGGGGTGGAGCGGACGGCCTCGAGCACCCCTGTGGCATCGACCGTCACCAGAAACTCATCCTGGGTGACGGGGACGGTAGTGATCGCGCGCAGCTCCGCCTCGCGCTGCACCTTCTTGTTCTTGACGATCGAGGCCCGCCCCATCCAGGTACCCCCGGCGACGAGTATCGCCAGGAGGATGACGGGAGCAGCGCCGGTTGTCACTAGGCGTGCGGTCTTCACTGCGCGTGCCCCCCGGCCCCGGTCAAGAGTGGCGCGCCCGGCAGCTCGCAGGCCAGTTTGTCGCCCGGCTTGACCCCGCGGGAAATGGCGGCCTGCATCTCATTGCGTGCTTCCACCTGCACTGGGACCTCGTGGAAACGAGCGCCCTCCAGCCGGTAGGCAACGGTGCGGTCGCCGTGGGCGAAGAGACACTCGACCGGCGCCGCGGTGGGGGTCTTCATCTGTGAAAGCACGACATCTACAGTGGCGCTCATGCCGGGTCGCAGCCGCTTGTCCGTGCCTGCCAGCGTGATGATGGCGGAGAAGGCTTTCTTCCCAGGGACACCGCCCTCCCACCAGGCCTGCTCCCGGGCCAGATTATCCACTGCCTTCACACTCCCATTCAGCAGCAGCCCGCCCAGCGCGGCGATCCGCACGTGGGCCTTCTGGCCCACCTTCACACGCTCTATATCGCGCTCACTGATATCGCAGCGCACTTCCATTTGGTTGGGATCGACGACGGCCGCCACTCGCTTCTGCTCTGACACCTGATCGCCCACGCGCAGGGGGCGCATCCCATCTTCCCAGGTCTGCTCGACGAGCAACATACCCGCGGCAGTGGCCTTGATGCTGGTCTGGGTGAGTTGGGTCTGCGCGTCCACCAACTTGCCGGTGCGTTGGAGCTGATCGCGGTCCGCGTTCTTCTGTGTCTGCTCGAGCGATGACTGGGCCAACTGCAGCTCCAATTCCGCCTTCTTGATGTCGTACTGCTTGACCGCCTCGGTAGTCTGCCCGTCCTTTCGATCCTGCTCCAGCTTGCGCTGTGATTTCGCGACAGCGGACTGGGCCAGGCGGTAGGCATCCTGGTACTGCTGGAGTTGAGGCCGAGTCACCAGTCCTCCCCCGGCCAGGCGGGTGTACTTGTTGAGGTCGCCCTTGCTGACGTCCAGTTCCTTCTGCTGATATTCGATGTCCGCAGCATCCTTATCGAGGTTGTCCTTGGTGTTGACCTGCGCGAGCCGCAGATCGTCCCTGGTTTTTTCCAGCGCGCTCTGCGCGTTCTGCACTCGCTTCTTGGCGTCCTCGATGCCCTGCTTTGCGGTTTCGTCAGCATCTGCATTCGCGGTCTGGTCGGTCACCACCTCCTGGTTGAGGGCGGTATCGTCGAGACGCATAACGACATCGCCCTGCTTGACGGTGCAGCCGTCGGGAAGCATCTCGACGATCTGCGACGAGCGGGAGGTGTTGATGATCGGGTGCGAATTGGCCGCCTGCAGCACACCCGAGACGCGAAGCGACACGTCGAGCGTCCCCGGCCCCACCGTCTGCGTCCTCACCCGCGACGCCAGCGCGGCCGGATCCTTCGGCTTGGGGCGCATGGCATAGGCCGCGATGCCGGCCGCCACCACCACCAGAAATCCAATGCTCACGCGTGTGATGTTCATAACGTCTCCACCTTGCCCGGCTCGTCCTCCATCTGAGGCATGGAGGCCAGCACGGCCGTCGCGTCGAATCGGTCCGTTACCGCGCGATCCCCGATCACCCGTCCGTCGCGCATCTCCAGGATGCGGGTGGCGTGCTGGGCCACCTTCGGATCGTGCGTGACGATCAAGACGGTGACTCCCTCCCGGTTGAGCTGCTGGAAGAGCAGCATGAGCTCCTCCCCGGAGCGCGAGTCGAGGTTGCCAGTGGGTTCGTCGGCCAGCAGGATGGCGGGCTGCATGAGAAGCGCGCGGGCGACCGCGACGCGCTGCTGCTGCCCGCCGGAGAGCTGACTCGGGAGATGATGCGCGCGGTCCGCCAGACCTACCCGCTCCAGCGCTCGGAACTCCGCCTGCCGCGATGTCCGTTTGGCCGAGTAGATGGAGGGAAGGCGAACGTTCTTCGCCGCGGTCAGCCCCGGCAGCAGGTTGAAGCTCTGGAAGACGAAGCCGATCTTCTCATTGCGGATGCGAGAGAGCGCCT
Source organism: Armatimonadota bacterium (assembly GCA_050010895.1). GTDB lineage: Bacteria > Armatimonadota > Hebobacteria > Hebobacterales > Hebobacteraceae > JBEKKD01. The sequence continues at coordinate 862 of JBEKKD010000088.1, read as the reverse complement.
TGTCTCCCATGCGGCTGGTGTCCTCGCCGCCAAGCCAGTAATGCCCGCGGGTGGGAGAGTCGACGCAGCCCAGCATGTTCAGCAGCGTCGTCTTTCCGGAGCCGGAGGGCCCCATAATGGCGACCATCTCACCGGCCGCCACCTCCATGTTCACGTCGCGCAGGGCGTGCACGGCGGCCACTCCCGCGCCCGCGAGGTAGTCCTTGCAGAGGTCCTGCGTGCGGACAACGCCGGCGTCGGTCGCCATTACCCGGCCTGCGCTTTCGTGGGATCGGTGAGGGCGACGCTCTCGCCCGGAGCGACTCCTTCCAGGATCACGATCGCTTCATCGTTCCGCTCGCCGGTCTTGACCGGTCGCTCCACAAAGCGGCCCCCCTCCTGCACGTACACGAACTTGCCCTGCGACGGCCTGTCGAAGACGGCCTCGATCGGCACCGAGACGCAGTTGGCAAGCCGGCGGAACACGAACTGCACGTTGGCCTTCATGCCAGGCCGGAGCACCGCCATATCCGGCTTCACTAACCGCACCGTGACATCGAAGACCCGCTGGTTCGGAATAGCGTCGGGATCCTCCGTAATCTGAATAGTGCGGGCGACGGTGCTGATGCCATACACCTTGCCCGCGAACTGCCGGCCGGGCAGGCCTTGGAAGGTGACGATGGTCTCCTGACCCAACCTGAGGCGGTTGGCGGAGGACTCGTCGACGTGGACGGGCACCTGGAGGACATCCAATGCGGCGACCTCGCAGATGGTCGCACTCCCCCATACCTGATCCCCCTCCCGCCAAGGACGGCGGCCGGCCTCATCCCAGGTGGTCCCGAGCACTACCACGCCATCCCTGTCGGCGCGCAATTCCCCTTCT